>NZ_AMXB01000004.1:0-169247 GCF_000310125.2 Thauera sp. 27 | reverse complement strand
GGCGCCGCTCCTACAGGGGGTGATGAACGCCTTGCGATGCCGTAGGAGCGGCGCCAGCCGCGAGCCTTTCCGGCTGGCCGAAACGTGCCGGCCGCCGCTCACAGAAGGCACGTACGCCCTCGGCGAAGTCCGCCGTCGCCGACATGGCGAGAAAGCTCGCCTTCTCGGCGGCAAGCGCGCTCGCCAGGTCGGTGGCCAGGCCTTCGCGCAACAGGCGCTTGACGCCGGCCTGGGCCGCCGCCGGCCCTTCGGCCAGCCGGCGCGCCAGCGCCCGTCCAGCCTCAGCGAGCTGCGCCGCTGGTACCACCTCGGCCACCAGGCCGATGTCCTTGGCCTGCGCGGCGTCGATCTGCGGGTTGAGCAGCGCGATCGCCAGGGCGCGCTGCAGACCGACGCGGCGCGGCAGGTGCCAGCTCGCACCGCCGTCGGGCGTGGTGCCGATGGCGCCGTAGGCAAGCACGAAGCGCGCATCGTCGGCCGCGACCAGCAGGTCGCAGGCCATCGCCAGCGACATGCCGAAGCCCGCGGCGGAGCCGCATACCAGCCCTAGCACCGGGCAGGGCAGCCGGGTCAGGCCGGTGACGGCCTCGTGCACCGCATCGATGAGCAGACCGATCTCTTCGGTGCAAGCCGCCTGCGACTGGCCGAGCAGGCTGTCGAAGCGGCGCACGTCGCCGCCGACCATGAAGTGCGCGCCGCTGCTGCGCAGCACGACCACCCGCGGTGGCTCGGCCGCCAGCGACCTGACCGCATCGCGCAGCGCGAGCCCCATGGGCAGGTCCAGACTGTTGCGCGCGGCCGGGCGGTCCAGGCTGATGCAGGCAATGCCATCCTCGCGCTCCAGGCGAACGCTGGCGGCTTGATCGTGTTCAGGCATGGGCGGCCTCGCCCCGGTACATGGCCTCGATCACGTCGGCGTAGGTCTTGTAGATGCTGGAACGGCGCACCTTCATCGTCGCCGTCACCTCGCCGTCGTCGTGGTCCAGCTCCTTGGTCAGCAGGTGGAAACGGCGGATGTGCGAAACCTGCGCAAGCTGGGCATTGCCGCGCGCGATCTCGGCGTCGATCAGCGCGCGTACCTCCGGGTGCTCGACCAGCGAGCGGAAGTGGGTGAAGAGGATCTGGCGACCCTCGGCCCACTTCGCCACCGTCTCGTAGTCGATCTGGATCAACGCGGAGACGAACTTGCGCCCGTCGGCGACGACGATGCACTCCTTGATGTAGGGGCTGGCCTTCATCGTCTTCTCGATCTCGGACGGCGTCAGGTTCTTGCCGCCGGCGGTGATCATGATGTCCTTGAGGCGATCGACGATGTAGAGCTGGCCGTCGCGCGCCTCGACCACGTCACCGGTGTGCAGCCAGCCGTCGCGAATGCTGTCGGCGGTCGCCTCCGGGTTCTTGTAGTAGCCGGCGAACACCATCTCGCCACGGACAAGCAGCTCGCCACGCTCGCCGATCCGGTGCTCGACACCGAGGATGGGCGTACCGACCGAGCCGAAGCGGGCAGCATCCAGCGGCTGGCCGGTGATCATGCCGGTCGATTCGGTCAGGCCATAGACCTCCACCAGCGGCACGCCCAGCGTACGGAAGAACTGCACCACCGCGGGCGGGATCGGCGCCGCACCGGTCAGCGCCACTTTCGCCCGGCGCAGGCCGATGAAGTTCTGCAGTGCGCGCAGGATGATCCAGTACCAGAAGGCGTAGGTGATTCGCTCGCCCGCCGTGCGCTGAGTCGCCGCCTTGTGCGCGAAGGGCGCGCAGGCGGCCATTGCACGGGCGAACAGCCAGCGCTGCAGCGCACCACTCTCCTGCATCTTGATGCTGATCGCCGAGTGCAGCTTCTCCCAGATGCGCGGCACGCCCAGGAACATCGTCGGCGCGATCTCGCGCAGGTCTTCCTGCACGGTGCGGATCGACTCGCCGAAGGCGACCGTGGAGCCGAGGTAGATCGGGCAGAAGGTGGTGAGCATCTGCTCGGCGACGTGGCACAGCGGCAGGTAGGACAGGTGGCTGGTATCCGCCGACAGCCCCAGGCGGTCGGCGATGCCGGGCGCCACGCCGCGGATGTTGGCGTAGCTGATCATCGCGCCCTTGGGCTTGCCGGTGGAACCCGAGGTGTAGATCATCAGCGCGATGTCATCGAGCCGCTGCGCCGCCAGCGTCTGCTCGACCAGGTGGCGGTGGGTGGCCTCGTACTCGACGCCGAGCGTTTCCAGGTCGGCGAACGACAGGATGCGGTCGCGCACGCGCTCGTCGGCACTGCGCAGGCCCTTGGTCTCCATCACCACGATGGCGCGCAGGTGAGGCAGCTGGTCGAGCGCCTCGACGACCTTGTCGGTCTGCTCCTGGTCCTCGCACACCACCACCTCGACGTCGGCGTGGTTGAGCACGTAGGCCACCTCGGGCGACGGGCTGGTCGGATAGACGCCGACCGCGATGCCGCCGACCAGGCCGCAGCCCATCTGCGTCAGCACCCATTCGATGCGGTTCTCGGCGATGACGCCGACGTGGCCGCCGGCGGACAGGCCAAGCGCACGCAGCCCCAGGCCGACGTGACTCGAACGGCGGTAGTAGTCGTCCCAGGTGATGCCCTGCCAGATGCCGAAATCCTTCTGGCGGATGGCGATGCGCGCCGGATGTTGCCGAGCCTGCTCGCGCAGCATCTGCGCCAGGGTCAGCATGGGTAGGGTGTTGTTCATGGCCATCCTCCCGATCACGACAACCAGCGCTTGCGGCGCTTGTAGTGCTTGATGTCGCGGAAACTCTTCATCTCGCCGTGCCCGCCCATGCCGAGATAGAACTCGCGCACATCCTGGTCGGCGGCCAGGCGCTCGGCCGGGCCGTCGGTGACGACCTTGCCGTTCTCCATGATGTAGCCGTAGTGCGCCACCGCCAGCGCCACCGAGGCGTTCTGCTCGACCAGCAGCATCGACACCTTCTGCTCGGCATTGATGCGGGCGATGATCTGGAAGATGTTCTCGACCAGCAGCGGCGCCAGGCCCAGCGAGGGCTCGTCGAGCAGGATCAGCCTGGGCCGCGCGATCAGCGCGCGGCCGATCGCCAGCATCTGCTGCTCGCCGCCCGACAGGTAGCCGGCCAGGCCGTTGCGGCGCTCGTACAGGCGCGGAAAGTACTCGTAGACCAGCTCGTAGTCGGCCTTCGCGCCGCTGCGCCCGGTGAGCGCATAGGTGGCGGAGACGAGGTTCTCCTCCACGGTCAGGTCCTCGAACACGCGGCGCCCTTCCATGACGTGGAAGAGCCCCGCGCGCACCAGTTCGTGCGGCTTCGAAGCCGCCAGCGGCTTGCCTTCGAAGCGGATCTCGCCACGCGTCAGCTCACCGTTCTCCAGCCCCAGCAGGCCGGACACGGTCTTGAGCGTAGTGCTCTTGCCCGCGCCGTTGGAGCCGAGCAGCGCGACGATCTGCCCGCGCGGCACCGACAGCGACAGGCCGCGCAGCACCTGGACCGCCTTGTTGTAGATCACCTCGATGTTGTTCACCTCGAGGACGGATTCGGCCGCACTCATCGCTTACTCCAGCACGATCCAGTCGGAGGCCGGCACCATGCGCTTGGCCTGAACGTCGGCACGGTAGATGCGCCCGACCGGAATGGTGTTGCCGCGGATGGAGATCGGCACGCCGATCAGGCCGCCGGTGTCGAAGTTCTCGATCGAGTTCAACGCCGCCTTGAGGTTGGCCGCGCTCATCTCCTGACCGGCGGCCAGCGTGCGGCGAGCGGACTCGGCATACAGCATGGCCGACAGGAAGCCCTGGATGTAGGGCACGTTCTGGTACTCCGTGCGCATCGAGCGGATCTTCTCCAGCATCGGCGCCGGTGCGGAGTCGTCGTAGTAGTAGTTGTACGGCATCACGCCCATGAAGCCCTCGGCGGCTTCGCCCATCTGCATCACGGTGCTGTTGTCCATGGTCCAGAAGGTGCCCATGAACTGGGTCTGCAGACCCAGCTGGCGCGACTGGCTGATGAACTCGGGGATCGGCCCCAGGATGTAGCCATGGAAGATGGTGTAATCGGCGCGCGCGCGACGCAGCTTGGCCATTTCGGTCGACACGTCGACCGCGCCCGGCGGGGTCATGATCTCGATGGCGACGTTGAGCCCCAGGTCCTTGGCCACGCCGCGGCTGCTCTCGATCGGATCGCGGCCGAACTCGGTGTCCGAGTACACGAAAGCCACTTTGGCGCCCGGCTTCTGCTGGGCGATGTAGCGCAGCAGGATGCCGAACTGCTGGGTGTAGTCCGGGCCGGCGATGAACTGATAGGGGAATTTCTGCGGGTCGTTGAGCTCGGTGGCGAAGGATGCCCCCGACATGATCATGCTGCCGGCGCGGTCGAGTTCGGGGTTGATGGTCTTGCTGAAGGCGGTGGAATCGCCGTAGTAGAAGTTCACCTTGTTCTGGCTGGTGATCTTCTTGAACGCGGCCACCGACTGGTCGACCTTGTAGGCGCTGTCCTCGGGCACATAGCGCAGCATGTGGCCCTCGATGCCACCCGCATCGTTGGTCATCTTGACGTAGTCCTGGATGCCGGCATGGATGCCGATGCCGGCGAAGGCGAACACACCGCTCATCGGGATCGAGCCGCCGATGACGATCTCCTTGTCGGCCGCCTGCGCAGCCGGCAGGCCGGCGGTGGCAGCCAGCACGGCAGTGGCCAGCAGGCTCTTGAGTACGGTTCTTCTCATGCTTGTCTCCTTCTCTTTGTATGTGGTGATGCGGTGAGGCGAGGAAAACTCAGGCGCGGAACGGCCAGAGGTGGAAGAAGCGACGGATGCGGCGCCAGATCTCCTGCAGGCCGAGCGGCTCGAACACCAGGAAGCCGACGATCAGCGCACCGAACACGATGGTGCGCACCGGCGACAGGATCAGCGTGGCGTCGGCCGAAAGCGGCAGCCAGCCAACGATGAGCTTGAGCGCCTCGGGCACCATGGTCATGAAGACCGCACCGAGGATGGCGCCGAGGATGGTGCCCATGCCGCCGACGATGACGGCGGCGAGGAAGAAGATCGACATGATCAGCGGGAAGCTCTCCGGCGTGACCACGCGGAAGAAGTAGGCCCACATGCCGCCCGCCACCCCCGCATAAAAGGACGACAGGCCGAAGGACAGCAGCTTGTAGCGCAGCAGCGGGATGCCCAGCACCTCGGCCGAGATGTCGCGGTCGCGGATCGCGATGAAGGCGCGGCCGATACGGGTGCGGAACAGGTTGGCCGCGCCCAGCACCATCAGGGCGGTGATCGGCACGAACAGCCAGTACAGACGGAACGACGTGTCGAAGCTGACGCCAAGGATCTCCGCCGGCGCCACCGTGATGCCGGCGTGGCCGCCGGTAACCGAGTGCCAGTTGGCGAACACGAAGTGCAGCACCACCGAGGCGGCGATGGTGGCGATCGCCAGGTACAGGCCCTTCACCCGCAGCGAGGGCAGGCCCACCACCAACCCGCCGAGCATGGCGACGAAGCCGCCGGCGAGCAGGTTGAGCAGCACCGGCGTGCCGAGCTTCTGCTCCAGCGCCGCCACCGTGTAGGCGCCGATGCCCATGAAGGCAGCCTGCCCCAGGCTCACCAGCCCGGTGTAGCCGGTGAGGATGTTGAGCCCGGTGGTGCTGGCGATGTTGATCGCGACCAGGCAGGCGAGGTACAGCCAGTATTCGTCGGCGAAGAAGGGGAAGCCGAGCAGCGCGACGGCGAGGACGGCCAGCCAGGCGTGCTGGGTGCGGCTGTCGAACAGCGACTCGTCGTGACGATAGCTGGAGCGTGCGGTTCCGATGCGCATTACAACCTCTCGATTTCGTGGGTGCCGAACAGGCCGTAGGGACGGACCAGCAGCACGACGATCAGGATCATGAAGGTGGCGAGCAGCTTGTATTCGCCGCCGAGGAAACCACCGGCGAGCGACTCGACGACGCCGATGAGGAGCCCCGCGACCAGCGCGCCGAGCACGCTGTCCAGGCCGCCGACGATCACCACTACCAGCACCGACAGGCCGAACACGCCCATCGTCGAGGAGATGCCGCCCACCGCGCCGACGATGACACCGGCAATGGCCGCGATCATCGCCGCCACCGTCCAGGACAGCGAGAAGACCCTGGGTACGTTGATGCCCATCGAATAGGCAGCCTGCTGGTCCGAGGCCGTCGCCCGCAGCGCCACGCCGCCGCGCCAGAAGCGGAACACCGCCAGAGCAACCGCAATCAGCGCGGCTGCGACGAGGAAGCCGTAGAACACCTTGGGCGGCACGAAGGCCTCGCCGATCATCACCGGCGCGCTGGGCATGAATTCGGGCAGGCGGCGCGGCTCGGAGGTCCAGATCAGCTCGACCACGCCGACCAGGATGGAAGCCAGCCCCACGGTGACCATGAACACCGAGATCGGCGACTCGCCGAGCATCGGCCGGATCGCTACGCGTTCGAGCAATGCGCCTGCCATGCCACTACCGATCACCGCGACCAGGATCGCCAGCCACATTGGCAGGTTCATCGCCGTGGCGAGGCCGAAGCACAGGTAGGCGCCGATCATCAGCATCTCACCGATGGCCAGGTTCACCACCCGCGTGGCCTTGTAGATCATCACGAAAGCGAGACCGGTCAGCGCGTACAGGCCACCGGCGCCAAGGCCGGCAAACACGATCTCGGTCAGGAAAAGCCAGTCGAAGTCCATCTCAGGCCCCCACTGCAAGAGGTTGATGAAGGCGCTGGCGCAATTCCGAGACGTCACCCGAGCCCAGGTAAGCCTTGATCACTTCCGGATTGGCCTGCACCTCGGCCGGCGTACCGTCGGCGATGACCTGGCCGAAGTTGAGCACCACCACGTGGTCGGACAGGTCCATGACCATGCCCATGTCGTGCTCCACCATCAGCACCGTCACGCCCCACTCCTCGCGCACGTCGAGGATGAAGCGCGCCATGTCCTCGGTCTCTTCGCGGTTCATGCCAGCGACCGGTTCATCGAGCATCAGCACCTTGGGCCGCATCGCCAGCGCGCGCGCCATCTCGACCCGCTTCTGCAGACCGTAGGACAGCACCGATACCGGCATGTGGCGGATGTGGTCGATCTCGAGGAAGTCGATGATGCGTTCCTCGACCTCCTGGCGCAGCTTCATCTCCTCATGCCGGGCGCGGCCGAAGTAGAACAGCGCATCGAGCACATTGGTGCGCAGGTGGGCGTGGCGGCCGAGCTTGATGTTGTCGAGCACGGTCATGCCGCGGAACAGCGCGATGTTCTGGAAGCTGCGCGCCAGGCCCAGCTTGGCGCGCTCGGGCGGCCGGGTGGCGGTGATGTCCTCGCCCTGGAAGCGGATGCGTCCCATAGCGGGCTTGTAGAAACCGGAGATCGTGTTGAACAGCGAGGTCTTGCCTGCGCCGTTCGGACCGATGACGGTGGTGATGGACCCTGGAGCAACTTCGAAGCCCACGTCGGTCAGCGCCTTGATGCCGCCGAACGACAATGTGAGCCCCTCCACCTCGAGGATCGGATTGGCCTTGCCTGGATGCACTTGTCTCCTCCTGCCAGGCGCCTCGGCAGAGACGTCCTGTGCGTGCTGTGCTTGATCTGCCCGCTGGCAGCGCCACACACGGCGCAGCTCAGCATTGGCGGGGCATTAATTTTTTTACTGCCTCGATTTGCAGTCCATACTAGGCAGTACGGGCCAGGTTGTGGATGACAGAACCGGCCTATTGATTGACATTTCCTGCCAACCCCTCGACACACCTTTGCCATGAGCGAACGCCTGAGTGCCCCCTCCGTCACGGTCTCGATCCGCATGGTCAGCCAGCTTCTCGACCGGCTCGGTGCACACCACACGCGCGCGCTCGACTGCATCGCCCGCGCAGGCATCGCCCCGCCGCTGCTGGACCAGGAGTCGGCGCGCGTGACCGTCGAGCAGTTCGCGTTGTTCTATCGCACGCTGGCAATCGAGCTCGACGACGAGACACCGGGCATGTTCTCCAGGCCGCTGCGCGCCGGCACGCTCAAGTTCCTGTGCCTCGGCATGCTCGACGCCGCGAACCTGCGTGTTGCGCTACACCGCTTCTGCTGGTTCTTTCGCCTGGTGCTGGACGACCTGCACTTCGAGATGGGGGAAGAGGACGGACTGACCCGCATCGCGCTGGTGGAGCGCACCGACCTCGGTCACCACCGCATCCTGATCCTCGAGTTGATGCTGATGCTGGTGCAGGGCATCGCGTCCTGGATGATCGAGCGCAAGCTGCTGTTCGCGCGTGTGGACCTCGACTACCCCGCCCCGGCGCATGCAGGCGAGTACATCAACATGTATGCCGGCCCGGCGCGCTTCGACCAGGCGCGGACCGCGCTCTTCATCGAACCGGCCTTCATGGACGCGCCGATCCGCCAGGACAAGGCCTCGCTATCGGGTTTCCTGCGCAAGGCGCCAATGGACTGGATCCACGTCTCGGTCAGCGAACGCCTGTTCACCCACCGCGTACGCGACCTGCTGGAGGCCAGCCTCGGCCAGCCCCAGAGTGTGGAGGACGTCGCGCGCGCCCTGCACGTCTCGCCACGCACGCTGGCACGCCGGCTCGACGCCGAGGGCACGCACTTCCAGGCCGTGAAGGACGCCCTGCGCCGCGACGTGGCGATCGCCCGCATCTCACGCACGGATCAAGCCATCGCGAGCATCGGCGCCGAGCTCGGCTTCGACGACCCGGCAGCCTTCAATCGGGCCTTCAAGCAATGGACCGGAACGCCGCCCGGCAGCTACCGGAGGCTTGCCTCGACCAATCGCAGCACGTCGGCACGAAAGTCCGGGCCGAGCCCCACGGGCGGGGCGTCGCGCTAGTCAAACTGACATCGGCGTCGTCTTCGGGCTTGCCAAGTACGGCCGGCGCGGGCGTGCCGACATGCCTTGACCGCTCAAAAGATTCATTTGATACTCTTCTTTTAATTCTCCCCGGAAAGAGACGGCCATGTTTTTCAACCGACAGAAAGAACGGCTACGCGCCAGCGAAGCCGAGAGCCGGCTTCTCAAGCAGGCCAATGAGGCCTTGCAGGAACGCATCCACACGCTCGAGTCGGAGCAGACCGGGCTGCGTGCGCAGGCCGAGGCTCTGCGTCGAGAGCGCGCCGTGCTCGACGGCGTATTCTCCAGCCTGGGCAGCTTCGGCGACTCGCTCGGCGGCGTGCGCGAATCCTTTCTCGGCCTCGCCACCACCCTCAACGACGAGAAGACATCGGCGCTGGAGGCGGCTGCGCAGTCCGACAGCAGCCGCAGCGCCTTCGAACGCATCGCCGACAACCTCCATGCCATGTTCGAGCGCATGGGCGAGGCGTCGAGGAACGTCGGCGTCCTCAGCCGCCGTGCCGAGGAGATTGGCGGCATCGTGCGCCTGATCAAGGAGATCGCCGACCAGACCAATCTGCTCGCCCTCAATGCCGCGATCGAGGCCGCGCGCGCGGGCGAGGCGGGACGGGGATTCGCGGTGGTGGCTGACGAGGTGCGCAAACTGGCCGAGCGCACCGCCGGTGCGACCACCGAGATCGCCACCCTCGTGGAGAACATCCAGGACGAGACGCGCGCCGCGCGCGAGGTCATGGAACTCGGCGCCACCGACGCCGGCCGGCATTCGGACGACAGCAAGCAGGCCGTGCACAGCATGAAGCATCTGCTCGAACTGTCGCGCCGCATGGAGCAGGCAGTCACCTCGTCCGCGCTGCTCGCCAACGTGGAACTGGCCAACATCGACGAGCTGACGCTGAAGCTCGAGGTCTACAAGGTCTTCCTCGGCGTGTCGTCCCTGCGCCCCGAGGCCTTGCCGGACGAGAAGCATTGCCGGCTCGGACGGTGGTACTACGACGGCGAAGGCCGCGAGCGCTTTGCCGGACTGGCCGGCTACGCCGAACTCGAGGACCCGCATCGCGCAGTGCATGTGCACGCGCGCCGCGCCGTGGAGCTGCACGCACAGGGCAAGCTCGAAGCGGCGCTGGTCGAGCTGCAGGCGATGGAGAAGGCCAACCTCACCGTGATGCGCGGCCTCGAGCGGATGCTGGACAAGGCCGTGGGCCGCTAGCGGCACGCGGCGCAAAGGGGCTCGGGCGCGCCTGCGGTGTCGAGCCAGGCGCGCTTGTCGGCCACCTTCGCCCAATCGTCGGCATCGGGCAGCGGCGAGTGCGCCTCCACGATGCGCGGCCAGGCCTTCGCCAGCACGGCATTGAGCGCGAGGTACTCGCGCTGGTCAGCGCTCAGCTGGTCCTCGGGCAGGATCGCATCGACCGGGCATTCAGCGACGCACAAGGTGCAGTCGATGCATTCCTGGGGATCGATCACCACAAAATTGGGCCCCGCACGGAAGGCGTCGACCGGACACATGCTCACGC
Organism: Thauera sp. 27; assembly: GCF_000310125.2. NCBI lineage: Bacteria > Pseudomonadati > Pseudomonadota > Betaproteobacteria > Rhodocyclales > Zoogloeaceae > Thauera > Thauera sp. 27. Next base: position 158,902 of record NZ_AMXB01000004.1, on the reverse strand, counting down.
AGTCGGTGTACTTGCAGCGAATGCAGGCCTCGGTGACGACGTGGGTCATGGCGGCGTCTCCTCGAGCAAGGTTTCGATGACCGGGAACAGCTCGCGCTCCTCGAAACGGACATGGTCGATCAGTGCCTGTCCGGCCTCGGCCTCGGCCCCGCCGTTCACCGCGGCCTTGAACAGGGACCGCAGGTGCACATGTTCTGCGCGCAGGCGCGTGGCGAGCGCGCCGTGCCCGTGGCGCTCCAGCATCGGCGCCAGTTCGTCCTCCTCCTCGGCGAAGTGGGCGAGGAGCGCGGCATGTTCCGCGCGCAGTTCGGCTGCCGCGCCGCCGGCGAGCAGATGCCTGCCAAGCCGCAGCGCGGCATGGTGTTCGCGCGACAACTGGACGAGATGGGGGTGGCGTTTCATGGAGAGTCCTTCTGGCGATCCCTTTAAGACACATATTAAATGCATCTTTTAAAGAGTCAACAGAAATGAATCTATTGCTGCTACCATGCGCCCGCTGCATCCCGCAGCACCCCCTGGTGCTTCCTCGCGATGAACATCACCCAGCACACCGACTACGCGCTTCGCCTTCTCATGTACCTCGGGGCATGCCCGGAGCGGCGCGTCACCATCAAGGAAGTGGCCGAGCGCTTCGACATCTCGCGCAGCCACCTGATGAAGGTGGTCACCGAACTGGTGACCAAGGGCTTTGTCGACGGTGCGCGCGGCAAGGGCGGCGGGCTCAGGCTGGCACGTGCACCAGCGCAGATCGGCCTCGGCGACGTGGTCCGCCAGATGGAGCCCAGCTTCGAACTGGTCGAGTGCTTCGGATCGGGATCGCAATGCCTGCTGGCCCCGGCCTGCCGGCTCAAGGGCGCCCTCGGCGGTGCCCTGCAGGCCTTCTTCTCGACGCTCGACCGCCTTACGCTTGCCGACCTGATCGGTGAGGACGGCGAGTTGCACGCCTCGCTTGGGCTCGCCCCCTCAGCGGCGCCGAGCGGACGGCCGACGATCACGATCAGGCCTGCAGTTCAGGACAGGTAGTCACCGCGACGGCGGCCACCACCTGGCGCGCCAGTCCGTGCGTGTCATCGAACACCGCCCGTTATCGACCGGGCACCGTGGCCAGCGCTCTCAATGCCTCGACCAGGCGCAGCACGTCGCCGCGAAAGTCCGGATCCGGTCTTACCGGCAGAGCGTTGCGGTAGGCCAATGGGGCCAGTGGTGCAGGCAGTTGTGCGGCGCTCGGCATGCGCGCCCCCTGCACCAGCAGTGGCACCACGTTCTGGCCGCGCGCAAGTGCCATCTCCACCTCCAGCCTGACCATGTCCTCGGTGTCGTCGATGCGCGGCCGGCCATCGGCGCCGGCCAGCGTCAGCCAGGCCGGGCCGATGACGACGAGCACGACCTCGGACTGGTCCAGCGCAGTACCGATCACCTCGCGGTAGTCGGCACCCGCTGACTGACGCTCGACGTCCAGGAAGATGCGCTCGGGCACGAAGGCCTGGCACAAATGGTCGTGTATGCGCCCGACGCTCTCGCGGCTGTCGTCCCGGCGATAGGACAGGAAGATGCCAAGCGAGACCCGCGGCTCGTCGGCAATCTCGCCGCTTGGCCAGAATGCCAGGCGGTGACTGACGAAGGCGGCGTAGGCCGCCAGCACCGCCAGACAGGCGACGAAGTAGCCGCCGGCCTCGGGGCGTGCGAGCGCAAGCAGACCGAACAGCACCGCCGCCGCCAGAGCCATGCCGGCCGCGACGAAGCCGACCCGACGGGCACCGGGTCGGCGCAGGATCACCAGCCGGCCAAAGGCGAAGGCCGCCACGGCCACCGCCCCACCGGCGGCGCCAAGCACCCACTGCCCCGCCGCACCGGCGTAGGGCAGCAGGCTCAGGCCGCCAGCCGTAGCCAGCAGACTGACCAGCGCCGTCAGCATCGACACGATGCCCAACCGCCGCAGCAGGAACCGACCGTCGCCACGCGTCACCGTCATGCCTGCGCCCCCTTTGCTACTGCGCCAGCGCCTGCCACAACCCCCCCTTCTCCAGATGCACGCGCCCGGGTACATCGCTCGGCGCCCGCACTTGCCCAGCCTCGCGCTCGTCGCGGCGCGCGAACTCATAGATCAGCGCGCTGGCGTAATGCTCGGCCGAGTAGGCTTGGGCGGCGATCGATGGCGGCAGGCGCAAGCCGCCGCCGCCCACCCACTCACGCGCCACGGCTTCGGACGGCGGCTGCGGCGTGGCGGCGAAGTCCTGGTCGGTGACGACGAAGACGATGACGCGGTAGCGCCCGGGCGGCGCGTTGAACAGCGCCGTTATGCGCTCCAGAAAGCTGCGTCCGGCGCCTGCCGAATCCGCACTCCAGCGCGCTGGCGGTGCGAAGGGGCTGGCATCCGGGTGGATCTTCTCGGCGCGCGAGGCAAGCGCGAATCCACCTGGTACGCGGTAATAGCTGCGTTCGACGTAGCCCGCAAGATCGAAGGCGTCCTCCAGATGCTGCGCCGCGCGACCCAGTGTGGCGGGCTCCTGTGGCGCAAGCCAGGCACGTTCGAGCAGGGCGAAAGCCGAGTAGCGCGGCGGCGGCCAGGGGAAGGCAGGCAAGACCGTCGGCTCAGGCCGGCTGGCGGTGGGCGGCGAGCCGTTGGCCGCGGCCGGTGGCCGGACAACGGCCGGGCGGTCGATCACGCTGGGCGGTTCGGGCTCAGCTACGGGCGGAGGCGGGGGCGGTGGCGCCGGCTCATCGATGGCCGGCGCCTCATCCCGCGGCTCGCTCCCTGCAGGTGCTTCATCAGGCGGCGCGCTGGTTTGCGGCAATTCGCCGGCAGAACAGGCGGCGAGCAGCAAGGCTGCGCACAGCATACAGATCACCTGCGTCCAGGCCCGCCAAAGGAGTGCCACTGCCGGGCGAGCCTGTCGGCCGTCCGGACGCTTGCCGGGCACTATGGACAACGGCTCCTTCGCTTGCCATGTCGACATGGATCAATCCTCTCGTGGCTCCTGTTTCAATCTAGGCCAGGATGCCGCCCCGCGCGAGGCCATCGCCCCCGACGCCGGCAGTTGCTGCAGCCGGGCACGGTTCGCCGTACACTTGCGAACCCAAGCCCATGCCGAGCCGCGCGCCTGCCCCATGACATCAGAACACCCCGAAATCCGCCCCGGGCAGTCGATCGAGCTGCTCAAGCAGCTCCACATCCTGACCCGCGACGGCAAGCTCAACCAGGACAGCCGGCGCAAGCTCAAGCAGGTCTACCACCTCTACCAGTTCATCGAGCCACTGCTGGCCGAGGCACTCGCTGCGCGCGCTGACATCCAGCTCGTCGACCACGGTGCAGGCAAGTCCTACCTCGGCTTCATCCTGTACGACCTGTTCTTCCGCCACCAGGCGCCTGCAGGCCGCATCCATGGCATCGAAACGCGCGAGGAACTGGTGATGAGCTCGCGCCGGCTCGCCGACAAGCTCGGCTTCTCCGCCGGCATGCGCTTCCAGCACCTGAGCGTGGCCGACTCGATCAGCTCCGAGCGACTGCCCGCGCACATCGATGTGGTGACCGCTCTGCACGCCTGCAACACCGCGACCGACGACGCCATCCACTTCGCACTCGCCCGCCAGGCCCGCTTCATCGTGCTGGTGCCCTGCTGCCAGGCCGAAGTCGCCGCCGCCCTGCGCCGCAACAAGCAACAGGCATTGGCGCAACCGATCGCCGAGCTGTGGCGCCACCCGATCCACACCCGCGAATTCGGCAGCCATGTCACCAACGTGCTGCGCTGCCTGCAGCTGGAGTCGCATGGCTACCAGGTGAGCGTGACCGAACTCGTCGGCTGGGAACACTCGATGAAGAACGAGCTGATCATCGCCAGCCAGAAGGGCGCACCGCGCCGCCAGGCCGCCGAGCGGCTGCGGGTGCTGCTCGAAACGCTTGGCCTGCAAGAGCTCGCGCCACGATTCTTCACTGGCGCCTAAACCCCGCCCCTCCTCTCCGCCCGACCCGCCATGTTCCGCTCCCTGCGCTCGCCCGACGTCCTGATCACCACGCTGGCCGCGGCCGGTATCCTCATGATCACCATGGGCACGCGCCAGTCGCTCGGCCTGTTCGTGAGCCCGATCAACAGCGCCACCGGCCTGGGGATCGCAGCCATCAGCCTGGCGATGGCCATCGGCCAGCTCACCTGGGGCGCCATCCAGCCCCTGGCGGGGGCAGTGGCCGACCGCCATGGGCCGCGCCCGGTGCTGCTCGCCGCAATCGTGCTGCTTGCCTTGGGCACGGCGGCGATTCCCTTGGTGGACTCGGCCTTCGGCCTCACCATCGCGATGGGTCTGGTGATGCAACTCGGCGCGGGTGCGGCGAGCTTTTCGGTGCTGATCGGCGCCGCAGCCCAGCGCCTGCCGGCCGAGGCGCGCGGCTCGGCCTCCGGGGTCATCAACGCAGGCGGCTCCTTCGGCCAGTTCGTGTTCGCACCGCTGCTGCAAAAGCTGATCCAGACCTTCGGCTGGATCAACGCCCTGTGGGCAATGGCGCTCATGAGCCTGGCCGCGCTGCCGCTGGTCGGCAAGCTCACCCGCGCGGCGCCGCGCGCGGAACAGCACGCCGACGACCAGGGTATCGGGCGTGCGATCGGAGACGCGATGCGCGACCGCAGCTACCTGCTGCTGCACCTGGGCTTCTTCACCTGCGGCTTCCACATCGCCTTCCTCGTTACCCACCTGCCGGGCGAGGTGGACCTGTGCGGCCTGCCGCCTGCGGTCGCGAGCTGGTCTCTGGCCATCATCGGCCTGGCCAACATCTTCGGCAGCCTCTACGCCGGCGCCTGCGTATCGCGCTACCGCAGCAAGTACGTGCTGGCGGCCATGTACGGCTCGCGCGTGCTGCTGATCGCGTGGTACCTGGCGATGCCGTCCGCGCCCTGGGTGTTCTACGTATTCGCCGCCGGCCTCGGCTTCACCTGGCTGGCCACGGTGCCACCCACGGCCACGCTGGTGGGCAAGCTGTTCGGCGTGCGCTACCTCGGCACCCTGTTCGGCCTCACCCTGCTGTCGCACCAGGTGGGTGCCTTCTTCGGCGCCTGGCTGGGCGGGCTGGCCCTGGTGGAGTTCGGCGACTACCGCTGGATGTGGTACGCCGACATGGCGCTCGCCGCGGTCGCCGCGGTCATCAACCTGCCGATCCGCGAAGCCCGTATCGCGCAGCCGGCGGCGGGTGCTGCGGGCTGACGCGGCGGCCCGGCTACGACGACCGAACAGGAGCGTTCGATATGCCCCAAGCAGCGCAGATCAGGATCCCCGCCACCTACATGCGCGGCGGCACCAGCAAGGGCGTGTTCTTCCGCCTGCAGGACCTGCCCGAGCGCTGTCAGGAGCCAGGCGAGGCGCGCGACCGCCTGTTCCTGCGCATCATCGGCAGCCCCGACCCCTATGCCGCTCACATCGACGGCATGGGGGGCGCCACCTCCAGCACCAGCAAGTGCGTGATCCTGGCGAAGAGCAGCCGCCCCGACCACGACGTGGATTACCTCTACGGCCAGGTCGCGATCGACAAGGCGCTCGTGGACTGGTCGGGCAACTGCGGCAACCTGTCCACCGCCGCCGGCGCCTTCGCCCTCCACGCCGGCCTGGTCGACCCGGCACGCGTGCCGCGGAACGGCGTGTGCGCGGTACGCATCTGGCAGGCCAACATTGGCAAGACCATCATCGCCCATGTCCCGGTCACCGACGGTCAGGTGCAGGAGACCGGTGACTTCGAACTGGACGGCGTGACCTTCCCGGCCGCCGAAATCGTGCTGGAGTTCCTTGACCCGTCCGAGGACGGCGCTGGCGAGAACGGGGGCGGGTCGATGTTCCCCACCGGCAATCTGGTCGACGAGCTCGAGGTGCCCGACGTCGGCAGCCTGAAGGCGACGCTGATCAGCGCCGGCATCCCCACGGTGTTCGTCAACGCCGAGGACATCGGCTACCGGGGCACCGAGCTGCGCGAAGACATCAACGGCAATCCGGAAGCGCTCGCACGCCTCGAGAAGATCCGGGTGGCCGGCGCGCTGCGCATGGGCCTGATCAAGACCCCTGAAGAGGCCGCCACCCGCCAGCACACGCCAAAGATCGCGTTTGTTGCCCCACCCAGGGACTACCTCGCCGCCAGCGGCAAGGCGATACGGGCCGGGGACGTCGACCTGCTCGTACGCGCGCTGTCGATGGGCAAGCTGCACCACGCCATGATGGGTACCGCCGCAGTGGCCATCGGCACCGCTGCGGCCGTTCCCGGTACGCTGGTCAATCTCGCCGCCGGTGGCGGTGAGCGCGATTCGGTCCGCTTCGGCCACCCCTCAGGCACCCTGCGCGTAGGCGCCCAGGCGCGGCTGGTCGATGGCGAGTGGCAGGTCTCCAGGGCCGTCATGAGCCGCACGGCCCGCGTGCTGATGGAAGGCGCGGTGCGCGTGCCCGGCGACGCTTTCTGACGCGACAAACAACATTTAGTAGAGCAGAACGTAACGAGCACTATATACAGACCGGCAACTTGACACCCCCCGGGCATCCAATTAGAGTCCCCGACGCTTATGGTTCCCCCGCAAGGGGGATTAAAAGGGAATCCGGTGCCGCGCCCCGCGCGCTCAACCCGGAGCTGCCCCCGCAACTGTAATCGGCGAGTCCTGCGCCCTCTCTGCCACTGGAATCTTTCCGGGAAGGCTGGCGCAAGGCGATGACCCGTGAGCCAGGAGACCTGCCATGCACATCACCTTCAACAGTTTGGGGCGGGGTGTCCCTGACAAGAGGCATGGCTCACACCATTTCACTTGCTCGTTTTCCTGACGGCTCGAGTGCAGCGCACGGCGCGTCCGTGCGCATGGCGCCGCACGCCTGTCCGTCGGAGATCCGCCCTGCCCGCACCGGATCTCCGCCATGCCTGCTCCTGCCCGCTCCGCCCAGCAGCTGAAGCCACTCGCCGCCGACCTGCCGGCCACGGCCTTGCGCCCGATGCACCGCTTCGCCGTGCCCGACGCACCACGCATCCTCGCGCACTTGCTCGGCCTCGACGCGGAAGACCGCATGCTGCGCTTCAGCCACGGCATCCGCGACGAGGGTATCGCGGCCTATGTCAGCACACTCGACTTCGCCGGCGACCATATCCATGGCCTGTGCACCGCACAAGGCGCCGTCATCGCCCTCGCACATGCCGGCGTGCGTGACGGAGCCCTCGACTTCGGTCTCAGCGTCAGCCCTGACTACCGTATGCGAGGCCTCGGGCGCGCGCTGTTCGGCCATGTGATTGCGCTGGCCCGCACCCTGCCGGCAACTCGGATCATCTGTCACAGCATCAGCCCGGCCGTTCTGCATATGGCTGCGGCCACCGGCTTCCGCAGGCCCGGCGGCATCTTTGATGCGCCCCTGACGCTGGACCTGCCTGCCAACGGCCGGCCTCTGGCCGCAGTTGCGGCCCAGCCGCAACGCCGCACCGCAGCGTGAGGCGGCAAGTACCGGCCACTCACCCGCAAGCCTCGCCTTTCAGCCACCGGCTGCCATTCGCACTTACTCACAAGAGGACCCCACTGTGGACCGACTTCCCTCCGTGGCACTGATGGACTCAGTGCAACTCAACGCCTTCCAGGTCATCCGCCGCAACGGCACCGTCGTCGCCTTCGACCCCAACAAGATCACCGTCGCCATGACCAAGGCTTTCCTCGCCGTCGAGGGCCGCCAGGGCGCCGCCTCCTCGCGCGTACGCGACATCGTTGCGCGCCTCACCGACACGGTCGTGGGCGCGCTGACACGCCGCCTGCCCGACGGCGGCATGCTGCACATCGAAGACATCCAGGACCAGGTCGAACTGGCCCTGATGCGCTCGGGCGAGCACGACGTCGCCCGCGCCTATGTGCTCTACCGCGAGCGTCGTGCCGCCGAGCGCGCCGCCGAGCAAGGCGCGCACGCGCAGACCGACGGTGCACTCGCCGTGCTGCACGTCGTCGACGGCGAAGCGCGCCGCCCACTCGACCGCAGCGCCCTGCTCGCCGCTTGCCGCGAAGCCTGCGCAGGGCTGGACGGCGTGTCCGCCGACACCGTGCTCGAGCACGCCTTGCACAACCTCTACGACGGCGTACCCATCGCAGCCATGCGCCAGGCGCTGGTGCTGGCGGCACGCACACTGACCGAACGCGAGCCGGATTACGGCCGCGTCGCCGCCCGCCTTCTGCTGGCGACCATCCGCGTGGAGGTGCTCGGGCATGAGGCCTCCCAGGCCGACATGGCCGATCCCGAACTCGGCTATGCCGCCTGCCTGCCGACCCTCATTCGCCGCGGCATCGATGCCGAACTGCTCGACCCGCGCCTGGCCGACTTCGACCTTGCGCGCCTCGCAGCGGCGCTGCGCCCCGAGCGCGACCTGCAGTTCGACTACCTTGGCCTGCAGACGCTGTACGACCGCTACTTCCTGCACGTCAGCGAGCGCCGTATCGAACTGCCGCAGACCTTCTTCATGCGCGTAGCGATGGGTCTCGCGATCAACGAGATCGACCGCGAGGCGCAGGCCATTGCGTTTTATGAGCTGCTGTCGAGCTTCGATTTCATGAGCAGCACGCCGACGCTGTTCAACAGCGGCACCCGGCATTCGCAACTGTCATCGTGCTACCTGACGACGGTGGCCGACAGCCTGGAAGACATCTACCAGTCGATCAAGGAGAACGCCCTGCTGCAGAAGTTCGCAGGTGGCCTGGGCAACGACTGGACGGCCGTGCGTGCGCTCGGCAGCCGCATCAAGGGCACCAACGGCCAGAGCCAGGGCGTGATTCCCTTCCTGAAGGTGGTCAACGACACCGCGGTGGCGGTCAACCAGGGCGGCAAGCGCAAGGGCGCGGTGTGCGCTTACCTCGAGACCTGGCACCTCGACATCGAGGAGTTTCTCGAACTGCGAAAGAACACCGGCGACGAGCGCCGCCGCACGCACGACATGAACACCGCGAACTGGATTCCCGACCTGTTCATGAAGCGCGTGCTGGAGAACGCAGAATGGACGCTGTTCTCGCCTGTCGACGTGCCCGACCTGCACGAGCGCTACGGCCAGGACTTCGAGGCGGCCTACTGCGCCTACGAGGCCAGTGCCGAGCGCGGCGAGATCCGCCTCTTCAAGCGCCTGCCCGCCATCCAGCTGTGGCGCAAGATGCTGACCATGCTGTTCGAGACCGGCCATCCGTGGATCACCTTCAAGGACGCCTGCAACCTGCGCTCGCCGCAGCAGCACGTGGGCGTGGTGCATGGCTCCAACCTGTGCACCGAGATCACGCTCAACACCTCGGCTGACGAGACCGCAGTATGCAATCTGGGCTCAGTGAACCTGCCTGCCCATCTTGTGCGCGACAGTGACGGACGCTGGACGCTGGACCACGACAAACTGCAGCGCACCGTACGCGTCGCCATGCGCCTGCTCGACAACGTCATCGACCTCAACTACTACGCCACGCCCAAGGCGCGCGCTGCCAACCTGCGCCACCGCCCCGTCGGCCTGGGCATCATGGGCTTCGCCGACGCCCTGCACGCGATGGGCCTGGCCTACGCATCGGACGCCGCGGTCGAGTTCGCCGACCGCTCGATGGAAGCCGTCTGCCACGCCGCCTACTGGGCCTCGACGGAACTGGCCGAGGCGCGCGGACCGTACTCCAGCTTCCGCGGTAGCCTGTGGGATCGCGGCATCCTGCCGCAGGACAGCCTGGCGCTGCTGGCCGAGGGTCGCGGACGCAACAGCGCGAGCGCCGCCGAAGGCGATGCCCTGCTCGAAGTAGACCGCAGCGGCACGCTCGACTGGGGCCCCCTGCGCGACCGGATCGCCCGCTACGGCATGCGCAACTCGAACTGCGTCGCCATCGCGCCGACCGCGACCATCTCCAACATCATCGGCGTCTCGGCCAGCATCGAGCCCCCGTACCAGAACCTCTACGTCAAATCCAACCTGTCCGGCGAGTTCACCGTGGTGAACAAGGCACTGGTGCGCGACCTCAAGGCACTCGGCTTGTGGGACGAGGTCATGGTGACCGATCTCAAGTACTTCGACGGCTCGCTCGCCCCCATCGACCGCATTCCGGACACCCTCAAGGCGCGCTACGCCACTGCCTTCGAAATGGACCCCGCCTGGCTCATCGAAGCCGCTGCCCGCCGTCAGAAATGGATCGACCAGGCGCAATCGCTCAACCTGTACCTCGCACTCCCCTCCGGCAGGAAGCTCGACGAGTTGTACAAGCTCGCCTGGAAACGCGGCCTGAAAACCACCTACTACCTGCGCACACTCGGTGCCAGCCAGGCCGAGAAGGCCGGAGGTCGGGACGAGCCCGCAGCCGAGCAGGAGCCGAGGTTCTGCAGCATCGACAACCCGGACTGCGAGGCCTGCCAGTGAGTCGCCGGCTGCCGGCCGAACGGACGCCCGCATCGTCATGCCCTGGCGCCCCCCAGCGCGGGAATGCCATCGCCCATTGAAACCTCACCATCGCCCCGCAAAGGCTCGATACATGAACACCACATATCATTTCGACGACTGGGATACACCCGCCCCCCGCACCGCGCAGGACACCGCCGCGCGCACCACCTCGGCGGTGCCAAGCCCCTGCGATGCCGCCGCCGGTACGCCACCCGGCCTCGCCCTGGCACCGGTCAATGCCGCCGACAAGCGCATCGTCAACGGCAAGGCCGACATCAACCAGCTGGCGCCGTTCAAGTATCCCTGGGCCTGGGAGTTCTTCCTCAAGGCAAACCGCAACCACTGGACGCCGCTGGAAATCTCCATGGCGCAGGACGTGCACGACTACCATCACAAGCTCAGCGCGGCCGAGCGGCATGTTTTCGAGAACGTGCTCGCCTACCTCACCACCTCCGACATCCTGGCCATGCGCAACATCGGCCTGGCAGTCATGGAGAAGATGAGTGCGCCCGAACTGCAGATCTACCAGGCGCGCCAAGTGTATGAAGAAGCGCTGCACACCTGGACCTACCAGCACTGCATCGAAAGCATTGGCCTCGACCAGCAGGAGATCTACAACCGCTATCGCGTCGTGCCCGAGATCCACGGCAAGATCGCGCTCGCAAACAGGCGCCTGGAGCGCGTGATGCGGGCCGACTTCGATCTGACGGACCGCGCCAACCTGCACGAATTCGCGCTGTCCTACTTCTTCTTTGCGGTGATCTTCGAGGGCTGCTGGTTCTACAACGGCTTCACGCCGGTCTTCGCCTTGCAGCGGCGCGGGCTGATGAAGGGCGCCGCCGAACAGTTGCAGTACATCATGCGCGACGAGGTACTGCACTGCGCCTTCGGTATCCGAGTCGTCCGCGAGTTGTTGAAGGAAGAAACACTCACCCTCGACCCCCAGGCCTTGCGCACGCTCTGGGACGAGGCCGAGGCCGCCGAACACGCCTACGCCAGCTTCATCCTGCGCGACCCGATCCTGGGCTACAACGCAGAACTGCATGTCCGCCAGTTCCGCTTCATCGCAAACCGGCGCGCCCGCCAGGTCGGCGTGGAGGAGCCCTTCCCCGGTGCGGAGAACGCGCTACCCTGGCTGGACGAACAGGCCAACCTGCGCAAGGAGAAGAACTTCTTCGAGACACGGGTCACTGAGTATCAGACCGGCGGCGCGCTCGCCTGGGACTGAGCCTGGCGCAGCGGGCATGCGTGAGCCTTGCTCAGTCGAGGCTCGACCCAGCAGCCTTGCTGCCGATGCTGACGCTGATCTTGCCGAGACCGTAATACCCAGATGGAGACAAGGTGGCGCGCGTCAACGCAGCCGCTGTGCCAGTTCGTCGAGCGGGACCGGCTTGCCGAACAGATAGCCCTGGAAGAACCTGCAGCCTTGCTGGCCAAGCAGTTGCTGCTGTTCGCGCGTTTCCACGCCTTCGGCGATCACCTCGAGCCCGAGCGCGTGGCTCATTGCGATGATCGCCTGCACGATGACGGCATCGTCGGCGTCATCGATGATGTCGCGTACAAAGGCCTGGTCGATCTTCAACTGATCGAGCGGGAGGCGCTTGAGATACTGCAGCGAAGAGTAGCCGGTGCCGAAGTCATCCATCGAGAAGCGCACACCGAACGCACGCAGCGCCTTCATCTTGACGATGGTCGACTCGATATCCTCGAGCACGGTGCTTTCGGTCAGCTCCAGCTTGAGCCTGCGCGGCGGGGCACCAGTACGCTCGAGGACGCCGCCGACCTGCTGCACGAAGTCATCCTGGCGGAACTGCCGGGCGCTCACGTTGACCGCGATGCTCAGCTGCGCCGTCCGCGCATCGCCAGCCCAGGCAAGCAGTTGCGCGCAGGCGGTCTCGAGCACCCAATGGCCGATCGGAAGGATCAGCCCGGACTCCTCCGCAAGGCCGATGAAGGCCGCGGGCGGTACCAGGCCACGCACCGGATGGCGCCACCGCAGCAAGGCCTCGACGCCCTGCAGCCGGTCGTTCTCGTCAACCTGTACCTGGTAGAACAGCTCAAGCTGGTCACGCTCGATCGCGAGCCGAAGCTCGGACTCGAGCGCGATGCGCTCCTCGAGTCGCGCCTGGATGACCGGATCGAAGAAGCGCAGGTTGCCCCGGCCTTCGCTCTTGGCCTGGTACATGGCGTTCTCGGCATGCCTGAGGGGGTCATCCAGATTGGCGAGTGGCGTGCCGAAAAGGCTCGCACCCAGACTGGCGGTCGCATACAAGGACTCGCCATCGATCTGGAATGCCCCCGCGAACGCCGCCAGGACCCGCTCTGCGCAGGCTTCGACCTCGCCCACCGCGCTGCCAGCGTCCGCACCGATCGGCCCCAGCAGAATGGCGAACTCATCACCCCCCAGATGCGCGAGGGTATTCCCTTCGCCAACGACCGACTCGAGACGGGCGGCCACTTCGACCAGCAACCTGTCACCGACACCATGTCCGTAGGCGTCGTTGACGCGCTTGAAGTCGTCCAGGTCGAGAACGATGACGCCCGCGTGGCCAAGGTGCTGCTCGCAAGCACGCAACACGCTGCGCATGCGTTCGCTCAACAGCCGCCGATTGGGCAGACGCGTCAGCGGGTCGTAGAAGGCGAGCTGAAAGGCCTGCTCCTCGGCACTGCGCTGGCGTTCGATGGCATTGCGAAAATTGAGCAAGGTGCCCGCGATGCGGGCGAATTCGCCTCGCCCGCCCTCGTACATTGCCTCGATGCGTGGCAGCGGGATCTTTGCTTCGGCACTGCGTGCAAGTGTGCTCAAGGCATCGGCGATATCCACCATGCGCGAGCCGGCACGGCGACCAAGCAGGCTCGCGGTCACGAACAGGCCGATCAGGATGATCAAGCCGGTCAACAGAACACCGCGGAAAGCGTCGTCGAAGCGTGCTACCTGGGCGGCATTGCGGTCGCGCGCCCGCTCGGCGAGCAGGGACACGATCCTGCTCGAGAAGATCGAGAACTCGCGGTGCTCGATCTGCGCCTGGTCGAGAAACTCTGCGGCCACCCGTGGATCGACGGCAATCACATCCGTGGTCATGACGATGAATCGCCTGTACTCGCCGAACGAGTGGATGAGCTGCCGCGCGCTGTTGTGGTTGGCGTCGATGACCAGCTCGGACTCGGCCAGGCGCCGAACACGCTCACCCAGCGCCGCCAGCTCTTCGACGATCCGGGTGTGCATGCGGTAGAGCTGCAGCTCGTCGAGTTGCCCGGACTTCGCACCATCGAGCGCAACCGCCATCTGGCGCTGGATAAGGCCCATGTCGCGCGAGAAGCTCGCAGCCTCCTCGATCACGACCAGATCTTCGTCCTGGGCCGCCGAGGACAAGTCAAACTGCTCGCGCACACTGGAGAGCGCGCCGTAGTTCACCATCAGCGCCACCAGCACGACGATTCCAAGGGGCAAAAGCAGCAGTAGCAGCACGCTGCGGCCGGCTTTCATGACCGCCTCCGGTGCAAGCAGTGCATGCCCACGGACGATCCACCAATGCGGACACCGCCATGCCACCTCATCGTCACGGCTCCAGCCCAAGCGCCTGCAGCAGGCCTACCCAGTGCCCAGGCTCGATGCTTGCCACGTACTCGAAAGCACCTCCGTCGGCAGCGCCCAGTGGCCTGAAGATCACCATGGTCGCCTCGCGCGGCAGGTAATCCATGATCTCGGCGATATTGGGTCCATGTGCGACCACGACACGGTTGTCGCCGCTCACATCGACCGGCGTAGACAGCCACTCCCGCGTCCGCGCGACGGCAGGCGCCTTCTCCGCCTCGGACATGGTCGCGGTATACATCAGACGCGGGTCTACCTCGACGGCTGCCTGAAAAACCCGACGGGCACTCTCCCTGGCGCGGCAGAACGGGCTGCTGATCACCTTCGAGTACGGCACTCCGAGCCGCGCGAAGTTGGTGCCGATACGGTCCAGAGCGGCACGCCCGGCGTCGGAGAGCGGTCGCTGGCTGGCGCAATCGTCTATCTGCACCGGAATGCGGTCGGGGAAGCGGGCATCGGTCGCGCCATGGCGCATGTAGATCACGAACCCACCGCCGCGCAGGGCCTCGATATGGGCGGGAGACGCCGGTACGACCTCGAAGGACGAGCGTGCAGGAGGCGCGTCGGCAGCGACGGCCGGCAAACCGAGCGCCGCCAGGCACCCGAATACAAGCACAAAACAGGAACGGACGAACGACATGTCGGCATGCATCTTGGGTCATGGATCGGCTGCAGGCCGCATCCGGCGCAGAGCCACTCGTTTGCCCGCAGGCCTGCCGATTATGCCGCCTCAAGATGGGTTGCAGGCAAAAATAGTCACAAGCAGCTCATGGTTTTTAGGCTGCATCACGGTGCGAGGTCGCACACCGCCTCACACAGGCGGATCCAGACTAGCGGCCGAGGGTTTTTCGGCGCAGCGACGCGGCGGCCGCCATGAGTGCAAGCACCACGATCATCACCGCCGGATAGACCTGATCGAGCACGAGCGCGAGGCCGAAGGCCAGCACATGAGCGCTCGCGCCGAATATGGCGGCCTGCAGCACTGCGGCGCGCAAACCTCTGGCACTTGCCCACCCCGACCAGGCCGGGATGAGCACGAGCGCCAAGGTGACGAAGATGCCGCTGGCCAGGGCGCCGGTGGCGAGGATCGCTACCACGGCGAGCTCGCGCGCGAGCGCATGCGCACGTCCGGGAGCGCCGGGCAGCCAGGGCAGCAGCTGATGAGCCAGCAAGGCCTTGGACACGCCGCCGAGCACGGCGGCACCAAGCGCACCGACGACACCATGGGCGACGACGTCCCGCCATTGCACGAGCAGCAACTGCCCCTCGACCGCGGAGGCCGACAACAGCCGTGCCTGGGCGTGGTTGTCAGCGAGCAGCAGACAAGCACTCCATGCCAGCAGCAGGACGAGGAGATGACGCGAACTCGCCACGGCCGCGACTGGCTTGATGAGCCACAGCCCCACAACGGCCACCAGCATCGCCAGCCCCCAGGCACCGATGAGTAGCGGCCAGCCGGCGATGGCGGCGAGCATTGCGCCAAGCACTGCGACCTGGGCGTGGCTGAACGCCGACAGCGCCTCGTCGCGCAGGCGCAGGATTACGCCGAGCGCCGCGAGCACGGCAGACATGAACAGGCCGAGCACGAAGCCGGGCGCAAAGAGCAGTAGCTGTTCAAGCATCGGTGATGGCCTGGAGGCGGACGTGATGTGCGGACTCGACGGTCTCGGCGTCGTGCGTGACGACCACGATCGCAGGGCCGCCGGCACGCGCCGAGGCGGTCGTCAGCCAAGCCACGAAGACATGGCGGCTCGCTGCATCGAGATACTGGGTCGGCTCATCGAGGAGCAGCAGGTCACAGGGCGTGGCGAGTGCCATTGCGAGCAGCAGACGCTGGCGCTGGCCGCCGCTGAGCCGGTCAACACGCTGGCCACGGTCGTCCGGCACCCACGCGTGCGCGAGTCCGGGCATGCCCGCCAGGGCAAGCAGGTCGGCAACGCTGAACGGCCCCGCCGGCAGCTGCGCAGCGTGCTGGCTGAAATGGCAGACGCGCAGGGCGTGCGCACGCTGCACCGTGCCGGCGAAGGGCGCCTGCTCCCCGGCCAAGGTGCGCATCAGGCTGCTCTTGCCAACCCCGTTGTCCCCGCTCACGAGGGTGACGGAACCCGCCTGCAGCGCGAGGTCGAGCGGCGCGAACAGGGGCGCAGCGAGCCCCGCCTGCAGGCCGCGCGCCTGGAGCAGCGCCGCCGCACTCATTGCGCGAGGCTGTCCACCCAGTGCTCGATGAGAGCGAAGTAGCTCTCGGCGTCGGCCGTCGCAGGCTCGAGTGCAAGCGCATGCAGCGGCCAGCCGAGTTCATCGGCAACCCGTCGTGCCGGCGCCTGCGGCTGGTAGTTGGCGAGCACGATCGTGCCGGCCTGGCCGCGTTGCTGCTCGATCAAACGCGCCAGATGCGCGGGTCCGGGCGGCACACCGGGCTTCTCCTCGACGAAGCCGACCAGCTCGACCGGCAGCCATTCGGCGAAATAGTCGAACTCCTCGTGATGCGCGACCAGGCGCAGCGGCGCACCGAACCGCGCCCGCAGCGCGGGCAGGCGGCTGCGCAACGCATCCTCGAAAGCGGCCGCAGCGGCCTCGAAAGCGGGCGCAGACTCGGGCGCCAGCGCCGCGAGGCGGTCGGCGAAGGCATGAGCAACAGTGATCATGCGCGGCGGCGACAGGTTCAGGTGCGGGTTGCCCTCGCCATGCACATGGCCGCCCAGCGCCGGGTCGAAGCGGGTCGGGCGCAGGTGAAGCGGCTCGGCGGCAGCGAAATACCCGGGCTGCCCCTTGCGCAGGCGGGGGTTGGCCGCTGCGTCGAGCGCTGCCGGCAACCAGCCCTCCTCGAGCTGGGCGCCGACCGCCAGCACGAGGTCGGCCCGCCGCAAGTGCGCGATCATGCTCGGACGCGCATTGAGCGTGTGCGCATCGCGGTCGGGCGCGACCAGCACCTGCACATCGACACGATCGCCGCCGACCGTGCGCGCGATGACGCCCATCGACGGCGTGGTGGCGACCACGAGCAGGCGTGGCGCCTCAGCCAGCGCGGCCGAAGGCGCCAGCGCGATACCGAAGGCCACGGCCACGGCAGCGAGGAAGGCTTTCATCAGGACGCCTCGCCAGCTCAGAAGCGGTGCGCCGGATGGCTACCGAACAACGCGTTGAGCTGGAGCATGAACATCCAGCTGCCGTCCTGCGCCACCGCCGCCTCGCTGCCGTGGGCACGCTGACCGGCGAAGTCCTCGCGGGTGAGCTGAGCACGCACGAAAACCGTTTCGCGCGCGCGCCAGGTGACTTGTGCGCTGTAACGGTAGGAGCTGTCCTCTTCGCCGAGTGCGCGCGGATGGAACTTGACGACCTTGTTGTTCAGGCCAAGCGCTTCGGCGCGCACGCCCGCCTCCCAGCGCGGCGCAAAGCCATACACAGCCTCGATGTAGGCGCCGTCCTGCTTCTCGGTGTAGTTCAGCCAGCGCGCACGGTTGCCGCCGCCGGCACCGACATCGCGCTCGACGTAGTAGTACTCGCCGCCGATACGCCAGTTGCCTTCGCCATGCGAGCGGCCGGCGTCGTAGCGGTACATCAGGTCGGCGCCGGCGAACCAGGCATCGCCGTCGATGTAGTGGGTGTGGTCGCCGTGGGCATCGACGCGCACGTTCTGGCGTGACGTACCGCCAGACACCCCCGCCTGCAGCGCATGGCGGTCGCCAAGATCTGGACCGAACTTGGCGAATGCGGTCAGCAGCCGCGGGCCGCTCTTGCGCGCGGACAGGGCGCCGTCGTCGTAGCGGTCCAGGCCTTCACCGTTGCCCTGCAGCACTTCGACCCCGAGCATCGCGAAGCTGCGCGTGGGCAGCGTGTAGCTGAGCTGTACACCGCGCTCGAGCAGCCCGTGGTCACCGAACAGGTACTGGTTGACCAAAGGACGCTCGACGAAGGACCAGTCGTGCGGATGGCGGCTGTTGACGTAGCCGATGTCGGACAGGAACTTGCCTGCCTTGACGCGCAGGCCGGCCGGCAGTGCGCGGGTGACGAGATAGGCCTCCTCGACCTTCACATCCTCGTCGTCGAAGCCGATGGTGAGCACGCCGTCGAACAGGTCGGTGCGCGCACGCAGACCGATCTCGGAATGTCCGGCGTTGAAGCCGTTCTCGAGTGCGTGCGAATGGCCGTGGTGGTGGTCATGGTCCTCGTCGCCGTGGGCATGGCCGAACCCTGCCGGCGCACCCTCCTTGCCGGAGTAACGGCGGGCGAAGATCCCGTCGAGCGTGAGCGATGCGTCGAGCTCGACCTCGCCGAGCTTGAGCGAGGACTGTGCCTGCACAGGCAAGGGTGCGGCGGCGAAAAGCGCCAGGGCAAGGGGTGCCAGCGCAGCAGGACGAAGGATGTTGTGCATGTTCAACCTCGGATGGAAGTCAGGGCCGTGAGCCGATGAGGCCGCGATGGTAGGGGCCTGCCTTTGTTTTTGCAAGTCTGTTGCAATAAACTGATAGCATCGATGGCGTGCCCCCCGGGCGACACCATCGGGATGCACAAGCACGGCAACACCCTGCAGGCTGCACGAGCGCGCAGGTTTGACAGCCCGTCGACCGGCACGCTAACCTGCGCGCCGTTCATGGTTGTCTGCCCTAACCAGCAGACATGAAAAGGGAATCCGGTGCCGCGCCCCGCGCGCTCAACCCGGAGCTGCCCCCGCAACTGTAATCGGCGAGTCCTGCGCCCTCTCTGCCACTGGAATCTTTCCGGGAAGGCTGGCGCAAGGCGATGACCCGTGAGCCAGGAGACCTGCCATGCACATCACCTTCAACAGTTTGGGGCGGGGTGTCCCTGACAAGAGGCATGGCTCACACCATTTCACTTGCTCGTTTTCCTGACGGCTCGAGTGCAGCGCACGGCGCGTCCGTGCGCATGGCGCCGCACGCCTGTCCGTCGGAGATCCGCCCTGCCCGCACCGGACCTCCAACATGGCAAAACGATTCCGCTTTCCCCCCACCCGTCTTGCGGCAGCCATTGCGCTTGCCGTTCATGCCCCGGTCTTCGCGCAGGTGACGCTGTCACCGGTCGAGGTCAGCGCCAACCGCGACGCACCCAGCCTGTACCTGGACGAACCGAGCACCACCGGTAGCCGCACGGGCGTCGCCGCGCGCGAACTGCCGGCCACGACAAGCAGCGTGGACAGCACACAGATGCAGGAGCGCGGCGACTTCCAGGTGCGCGAGGCCATCACGCGCGCCACCGGCATCACGGACATCGGCTCAGGCGGCACCGGCGGCCTGTCGTTCTCGGCACGCGGCTACACGGGCACCAACTCGGTCGGCATCGCCGAAGACGGCATACGCATTCAGACCGGGGCAGGCACCCAGAACTATCCAGGCAGCGCCTGGGGCTATGAACGCGTCGAAGTGCTGCACGGCCCGGCATCGGTGGTGTTCGGCAGCGGCACCGTGGGGGCGACCATCAACGCCGTACGCAAGGAGCCCAGCCGCGTTGCTGCGCAGGAGCTCATGGTCGCCGCCGGCAGCGATGGCGTGAAACGGCTCGGCCTTGGTGCCACCGGCGCACTCGGCGAAATCGCCTCCTACCGCGTCGATGCCTACGGGACCCACATCGACGGCTACCGCGACCTCGGCAACTCGCACGGCGGCAAGATCATGAACCGCCTGCGCCTGCAGCCCCGCAGCGACCTGCGCATCGACCTGACCGCAGACCACAGCGTGCAGCACCCCGAGCGCTACTGGGGCACGCCGCATGACAACGGCCGCATCCTGCCCGAGCTCAGGCGCGAGAACTACAACGCCGCAGATGCCGTGATCCGCTATGAGGACACCCGCCTGCGTGCGCGTGCCGACTGGCAGCTCGACGAGCGGATCGCGCTGAGCAACGAGATCTACCGCCTGGAGTCGCAGCGGCGCTGGATGAACATCGAGAACTACAGGCTCAACCTCGCCGCCGACCGGGTGGAGCGCAGCGACTACCTGCATATCCAGCACGAACTGGTACAGACCGGCAACCGGCTCGAGGCAGCACTGAAGCACGGCGCACACCGCGCGGTGGTCGGCTGGGAGGCTGCCCGCGTGGACTTCCGCCACATCAACAACTCACCCTACAGCGGGTCGTCGAACGTCAGCATCCGCGATCCGCAACACGGCAACTGGCTCAGCCCCGACCCGACGCTGGCCAAATTCGATACCGCATCGACCCTGCACGGCTTCTATGCCGAGGACGCTTGGCAGCTCGGCGAGCGCTGGCTCGTGCTCGCCGGCTTCCGCCACGACCGCGCCCGCGTGGACCGCGACGAACTGGTGGCAGGCACCGACTTCAGCCGCACGCTCAAGGGCAACGCCTGGCGTGTCGGCCTCACCCACTTCCTGAGCCACGACACCAGCCTGTATGCGAACTACGCGACCGGCCATGACCCGGTCACATCGATGATCTCGCTCAACCTGGCCAACGCCGACTTCAAGCTAACCCGCGGCAAGCAGGTCGAAGTTGGCGTCAAGCAAAGGCTGGCCGACGGGCGCGGCGAGTGGACGGCCGCGTTCTACCGCATCGACAAGGACGACATCATCACCCGCGACCCCGACAACTCGGCCCTTTCGATCCAGGGCGGCAGCCAGTACTCGCAAGGCGTTGAGCTGGCGGCTGCGATCACGCCGTGGAAGAACCTGCGCCTGGAGGGCAACATCACCCGCTTGCAGGCCGAGTTCACCGAGTTCAACGAACGCGTCGGCGGTGTTGCGGTCTCGCGGGCCGGCAAGGTGCCCGCCAACGTACCCACCCTGGTCGCCAACCTTTGGGGCCACTATCGCATCGGCGCGGTACAGACCTCTGTCGGGCTCCGCCACGTCGGCAAGAGCTACGCCAACAATGCCAACTCGCTGGCAATTGGAGCCTATACGGTCGCGGACGCGAGCATCGCCTGGCAGATGGATGCGCGCACCACGCTGCGCCTGCTCGGCCGCAACCTCGCCGACAAGGTGTACGCGACACGCACCTACAACAACCAGTTCATCCTCGGCGAACCGCGGCGCTTCGAGCTGGTCGCCGAGCTGAAGTTCTGACATGACCCAAGGCAGACTTGCGCGCTGGCTGCATCTGGCCCACCGCTGGCTGGGCGTCGGGCTCGGCCTGATGGCGCTGCTCTGGTTCGTCTCCGGCCTGGTCATGCTGTTCGTGGCCCGGCCGCAGCTTGACCAGACGGAGCGCCTGGCCGCGCTGCCTGTGCTCGACCCAGCAGGCGTGCGCGTCACCCCTGCCGCCGCCTGGCAGGCCCTGGGCCTGCCAGGCCAGCCACAGGCGATCCGGCTGAACGCAGCCGACGGCCGCCCGGCCTACCGCATCCTCGCCGGGCAGCACTGGCATGCGGTCGATGCGGCCACGGGGGCGGTGCTGCCGGCGCCCGACGCCGAGGCCGCACGCCGCCTGGTGCAGGCTTTGGCGGACGGGCACGAAGTCGCCCGCGTCGCCGCGGTGGAGGTCGATCAGTGGACCGTCTACCGCCGCTTCGACGCCCTGCGTCCGTTCTGGCGCGTCGAGCTTGGCGACGGACGCCACTTCTATGTGTCCACCCGCTCGGGCGAGATCGCACTCGACACCAGCACCGCCGAACGCGCGTGGAACTGGCTCGGCAGCGTGACGCACTGGATCTATGTCACGCCTTTGCGGCAGAACACCCCGCTGTGGCGCAACGTGGTGCTGTGGGCGAGCTTCCTGGCCCTGGCGCTGACGGCCACCGGCTTCTGGCTTGGCTGGCAGCGCCTGCGCATCAAGCGCCGTTACAGCGGCGGCCGGATGACACCGTACCGCGATCCCTGGAAGCGATGGCACCTCCTGGCGGGCATGGCAAGCACGCTCATCCTGCTCGGCTGGCTGCTCAGTGGCTGGCTGTCGATGGCGCCGTTCGGCCTGGCATCCGGCCCACAGCGGATCGTCGGCAACACGCTACCGGCCATCGCCACGCTGGGCGCACTGCCGCAGCCGGCGCCCGACAGCCGTGAGCTGGAATGGAGCGGTCTGGGAGGCCATGCGCTGCGCGTCGACCGCCAGGCGCAGGGTTCGCGCATCGTCATCGACGGCCAGTCCGCGCAGGACAGCCTCACGCTGGCCGACATCGATCAGGCGCTACAAGCCATTCCGGGCATCACCATCGCCCGCATCGCATGGCAAGCGGAGGCGGACAGCCGCTACTACGCCCTGCGCCACCACCCGCGCACCTTCCCCGTGGTACGCGTCGAACTCGGGGACGAAGCCGCCACGGTGCTCTACATCTCGCCACGCAGCGGCCACGTTGCACACACCAGCAACCGCCACGACTTCGCCCAGCGCTGGCTGTACCAGGGCCTGCATCGCCTTGACTTCCCCTACCTCGCCGCCCGTCCCCTGCTCCGGGATGCACTGATCATCGTGCTCTCGCTGCTGGGCATCGGTTTCTGTCTCACCGGCTGCCGTCTCGCCTGGAGCCGGCTCGTTCGCTGACACAGCTGCTGCCAGCCGTGACACCGGCCGCCCCCCTGGGGGCGCCGGAGCGGCTCTCCTCACCCCTCTCCTGCGCTGCTGCATGTCATCCGCGCGCCCGTTGCGCGCGCCTTTCATGGCGTTCGAGCCATCGCATCCGTCATACAAAAACCTGGCCCATTAATTAGTATTGGCTTATATTAATGAGCGCTTAACCACCCAGCAAAGGAGTTTCACCATGAAGAAGACCCTCGTCGCCCTCACCATTGCGCTTGCTTCCAGTGCTGCCCTCGCCGACAAGCAGCCGGTCACCGTGGTACTCACCGCCCAAAGCACCATGACCCAGGGCATGGCCATGGTGCTCACCAACCAGATGCAGGAGCAGGGTGCGCAGGTCCATGTGCTGCTCTGCGACCATGCCGGCGACCTGGCGCTCAAGGACGCGGGCGGCGAAGCACTGAAGCCCAACAACGTGACGCCGGCGCAACTGCTCGACGCCGCGCTCAAGAAAGGCGCCACCGCATCGGTGTGCGCGCTCTACCTGCCCAACAGCGGCAAGACCGCGGAAGACCTCAAGGACGGCATCAAGGCGGCCAAGCCTGCAGAGATGGGCGCGGCCCTGCTGGAACCGAACCGCAAGGTAATCGGTTTCTAAAGGCCCTTTCGTACCAAGCGGCCGTGCCAGCGCGCAGCTGGCCCGGCCTTCGACGCCACCGCGGCCTGGCTGTTGCCGGCGCTGTCGAGTGGCGTGGTCGCACTGCTCAGGCCGTCGCGTCATCCTCGCCGATCAGCACCAGGCTGGCCGACAACCATTTGTGCGGCGGGATCTCGAGGTTGGTCGGCGCCGGCTGACTGCGGAAGACCCGCCCGGCGAGGTCGAAGATCGAGCCGTGGCAAGGGCAGAAGAAGCCCCCCGGCCAGTCGGCGGCGATGCCGCTCGCTGCGCCCGTCGTGAACTTGTCCGACGGCGAGCAGCCGAGATGGGTGCAGATGCCGATCACCACCAGGTATTCCGGGTTGATCGAGCGATGGCGGTTGGCGGCATAGTCGGGCTGCTGCGCCTCACCTGACGCGGGATCTGCGAGACGGTCCTCATGGGCCTCGAGGCCCGCGACCATCTCGGGCGTGCGTCGCACGATCCACACCGGCTTGCCGCGCCACTCCACGGTCATCATCTCGCCGGGTGCGAGCTTGCCGACGTCGGCCTCGACGGGCGCGCCGGCCGCGCGTGCGCGCTCGGATGGGGTCAGGCTGGCGATGAAGGGCACGGCGGTGGCAGCAGCGGCCACCGCACCGGCGCTGGAGGTGGCAATGAGGAGTCGACGGCGCTCCTTGAGGGTATCGGACATGGTCTGCGTCTCCTGGGGTCGGTGTAGTGGCGCAGGCTTGCGCGCTTGAAAAGGAAGCGGGGCCGGAGGACAGCGCCGGCCGTCACCACGGGGGGTGATCGCAGAGGGGAACGATCCTTTTGGTGAGCACGACTCGACCCCGCCTCTATCACTATATAAGCAAACACTGTGCCTATCCGCATCGTCTCCATACAGGCGGGCGTTCGCCGCATGCGGGTGCATCTCCGGGTTCCATGGCGTCATGGCACCCCGTCACCGATGGCAGATCTACGCCACCCATGCTGCCATTTCGCCCCTCATGGCAGTCTGTAAAACCTCAGCTGTGAGCGACCTCGGCCGGAGGGCGCAGGCCACTCAGCACCGGATGCACGACCGGGCCGCGCATGGCGGGCCACATGGCGAACACGAAGAGCCCCCAGCCCAAGCACCAGCACACCGCGGGCTGGCGCAAGGCATCGCCCAGCATGGACAGGGGCTGAAGACGCAGCACGGGCGAGACCAGCACCAGGGCCGCAGCCAGCATCTGCATGCCGGTCGGCTGAAGCCCGCTGCGCGTGCGCAGCATTGCTGCGCGCAGCATGATACCGAGGCACATCCCGCCCATCGCCCCCATGGTCAAGGCATGCAGGGCCGTCCCCGGCCCCAGGCCCCCCGGCCAAGCCCAGCCAAGCAGTGCCGCCCCCTGCAGCACCAGCCCAAGCGCCAGCCAGACCCAGGCGCCATGCAACATCCACACGGCAGGCAGGCCGCCGAGCCGCCACGGCCGCCAGCCCAGCCAGCGCATGAACTGCAGGACGCCGGTACAAAGCAGCAGCACCCCCGCCCATCCAGCCGCACCCTTGCCAAGCGCCATGGCAAGACTCGCCGACAGCAGGCCGAGCGATACCCATTGCGGCCAGTCCGGCGCACGCACGCTATCGGCACGGCCGAGATGGCGCAGCCCTGCCTGGGTGAACGCGGGCACCGCGCGCCCTCCGATCGCGACCATCAGGAGAGCGAAGACGAGTACCCCGAGCAGGCCGGCATCGCCCACCCCGCCCCCCGCCCGCTGGCTCGCGAGCAGATACTGTTCAGCCATGCCGGGGCCAAGCGGCGCGAGCGCAAGCGGCACACGCCGCCACATGCCGGCACCGGCTACGCCATGTACCAGCCAGGCCGCGAGCAGGACGTGGAACGCAGCGCCCGGCAGCACCTGCGCCACCACCGGCAGATGCCCCGCCAGGGGCACGACGGCGCGCCCCAGCCCCCACAGGCCCACCAAGACCCACAGCACGGCCGCCGGCAGGTGGTGCCGGCCGGTCCAGCTCGGCAGCGCCGTCAGCAGGTAGCCCGCCATCGCCGCACCGCCCATGCCGAAGAGCAGGAGGTGAACGTGGACGAACACGGCATCCTCGCCAGGCGCCAGCCACGACAACCCACCGGCCACGGCGGCGACGCCGGCCAGCAGGAAGAACGGACGAAACGCTGCCTGGCTCAGATCATTGAACATGGATGATTCCCGCTGCTCGTTCCGGCCTCAAGGCCGGCAGGCGGCAAGCATAGCCGGACTTTCGCCCGCGCCGCCGATGGCGCCGCACGGCTGGCGACGTCGAGTGTCACATTCACGCGGCAGCATCGCGCTTATGATTGCGCGTTCCCGGCATGTACCAAGAGGCGTAACGATGCGCGAGATGGCAGGGCCCGATCGCGGCCCCTGGGCGGTATTCCTGGTGTTCCTGCGCCTGGGCCTGACCTCGTTCGGTGGCCCGGTGGCACACATCGGCTACTTCCGCGACGAGTTCGTGACCCGGCGCCAGTGGCTGAGCGAGCGCAGCTATGCGGATCTGGTCGCGCTCTGCCAGTTCCTGCCCGGCCCGGCCAGCAGCCAGGTCGGCATCGCGCTCGGTCTCAGCCGTGCGGGCTATGGCGGGGCACTGGCAGCCTGGGCGGGCTTCACCCTGCCGTCGGCGATCGCGCTGACGCTGTTCGCAATAGGCATCGCCACCCATGCCGAGGCCATCCCGCCTGGTGTGCTGCAGGGGCTCAAGATTGCCGCAGTGGCGGTGGTGGCGCAGGCAGTGTGGGGCATGGCACGCAGCCTGTGCCCCGACACGGCGCGCGTCTCCATGATGGCGGCGGCCACGTGTTGCGTGCTGCTGCTGCCCTCGGCGTGGGTGCAGGTCGGCGTGATCGCTGCGGCCGCTGCCATCGGCCTGGTCGCGCTGCCGGCGCGCGAGGCTGCGCATCAGGACGCCTTGCCGATCACGGTGGGGCGCCGGGCGGGCGTGCTTGCGCTCGGCCTCTTCGCCGCCTTGCTCATCGGCCTGCCGATGCTGAGCGCACTGTTTCCGACGCAGACGATGGCGATGGTCGACGCCTTCTACCGCGCGGGCGCGCTCGTGTTCGGTGGTGGCCATGTCGTCCTGCCCCTGCTGCAGAGCGCGGTGGTGCCCAACGGCTGGGTTGCGAGCGACAGCTTCCTGGCCGGCTACGGCGCGGCGCAAGCCGTCCCCGGCCCCTTGTTCACCTTCGCGGCCTTCCTGGGCGCCTCGATGAACGACGCCCCGAGCGGCTGGCTGGGGGCGTTCATCTGCCTGCTCGCAATCTTCGCGCCGTCCTTCCTGCTCGTGGTCGGCGCCTTGCCGTTCTGGGAGCGCCTGCGCCGGAACACCCGCACCCAGACGGCCCTCGCGGGCATCAACGCGGCCGTGGTCGGGCTCCTCCTTGCCGCGCTCTACGACCCGGTGTGGACGAGCGCGATCCACGGCCCGGCCGACTTCGGGCTGGCGCTGCTGGCCCTGGTGGCGCTGCTGTTCTGGAAGCTGCCGCCCTGGCTGGTCGTGACCGCCAGCGGCCTTGCCGGCTGGGCGGCGAGCGCGCTGCTCTGATACCGCCTCGACCTCAACCCGCCGGTTGCCCCTGGCGCGCATGAGCCATGTCCCGCCTTGCATGCCTGATGATGTCCAGTCCCGACCACAGCGCGAGGCTGGACATCACCAGCGCCACGACCAGATCCGGAAGGCCGCTGCCGGTGCCGAACACCCCTGCGGCGGCAAGGATGACCGCCAGGTTGCCGATCGCGTCGTTGCGACTGCACAGCCACACCGAGCGCATGTTCGCATCGCCGCCGCGAAAACGGTACAGCAGCAGCGCCACACCTGCATTCGCGAGCAACGCGAGCACACCCACCGCCCCCATGGTCAGCGGCTCGGGCACCAGGCCGTGCTGGAACGCCCACAGGGCGCGCACGACGACCGCTGCGCCGAACAGGGTCATCACCACCCCCTTAAGCAGGGCCGCGCGCGCCCGCCACAGCAACCCCCACGACAGCACCATCAGCGACAGCGCGTAGTTTGCTGCATCGCCGGCAAAGTCGAGGGCGTCGGCCCACAGGGCAACCGACCCCACAGCAAGACCTGCGACGAATTCGACCACGAACATCACCGCATTGACGCCCAGCGCAATCCACAATGCCTGGCGGAAACGCGGGCTTGCCGCACCCGCATCGCAGGTGGAATGAGAACAACAACCAGCCACGGCGCGCTCCTGTTTGTATACGATAGGCGCATCAAACACCCTGTAGCCGCTACAGGGTCAAGCGATCGGATGCGATGTCGCGACGAGGAGAGGCAAGCGATGAAGATCGGCGAACTGGCCAAGGCGGCCCATGTCGAGGTCGAGACCGTCCGCTACTACGAGCGCATCGGGCTGTTGCCAGCACCGGCTCGCAGCGACAACGGCTATCGGGTGTATGCGGGCACACACCTCGAGCGCCTGGCCTTCATCCGCCACTGCAGGGCGCTGGACATCACGCTGGCCGACGTCGCACGCCTGCTGCGCTTCGTCGATGACCCGGCAGCGGAATGTGCCGAGGTCAATACGCTGATCGACACCCAGCTCGCCCGTGTCCGCGCCCGCCTCGACAGCCTGCGCACGCTCGAACGCCAGCTCACCACCCTGCGCAGCCAATGCGGCACGCCCAACCGCGCGGCGCACTGCGGCATCCTGCACGAACTGGAAGCCCCCGCACTCGGTGACGCGTGCGTATGCCACGGCGGGCATACGGACTGAAACACGCTGCCAGGGCGCCCGCCACCGGCCTCAGAAAAGGCTGTCGGCGCTGACGACGCAGTTTCGGCCGCTGCGCTTGGCCTCGTAGAGCGCCTCATCGGCACGGGAGAACAACTGATCGAAGGTCTCGCCAGGGCGCAGCGTGGCGAGGCCAAAGCTGGCCGTCACCTCGATGCCGGCCGGGTAGGCAGAGGCAATGCGCTCGCGCAAGCGATCGGCATCGTCTTCGGCCTGCGCGGGCGTAGCGCCCAGCAGCACACACACGAACTCTTCACCGCCATAGCGCACGAGCAACTGCTCGTCGGACGCGGCCTCGGCCAGGAGTCGAGCCACGGCCACAAGCACCTCATCGCCGCGGGTATGACCATGGTGGTCATTGATGCGCTTGAAATGATCGACATCGATGACCACCAGCGTGAGCGGCTGCTCGTTCTCGCGCGCCGCCAGCAGCAGGCGCGGCATCTCGGCCATGAGGTGATGGCGGTTGTGCAGCGAGGTCAAGGCATCGCGCACCGCCATCTCCTTGACCAGTTCATGCTGCGCCGCCAGCTGCTCGAACAGCATGCGCAACGTCAGCAGGTTGCCCAGGCGGGCCGCCAGCTCCTCCGCCACCACTGGCTTGGTGACGAAATCGTTGGCGCCCGCGCGCAGGATCTCCACACGGCGCGCGACATTGTCCAGCGCGGACAAGGCCAGGATCGGCAACTCGGCCTTGCGCCCCGGGAGCGCACGCACGGCGCGGATCACCGAGAGCCCGGTCTGCAGTCCCTCGAGCACGAAGTCGGTGACAACGATCCTGTAGTCCTCGTGGGGCAAGGTCGCAATCGCCTCCTCTGCGGTGCGATAGCGCGACACTTCCAGCCCGAGCCTCTCCATGACTTCGCTGCAGAACTGGGCGGCGGTGTCGCTGTCCTCGACCAGCAGCACGCGGCCGGACAGGCGCCGGTTCGAACGGCGCTCCCACTGCCCGATGTACTGCTCGAGTTCATCGAGCCGTGCCTTGGGAAAACACTCCGTCACCCCGGCAGCAATCGCATCGTCAAACACCCGCTTGTCCGGCGTTGCCGCCAGCATCAGCGCGGGCACCCCTTCTGCCAGCCGACGCCTGCGGACTTCGCGGTAGAACTCGGGGCCGCGCATGTCACCCAGTTCGAGCGAGAAGCACAGGATGTTGTAGCCCCCTTGGGCCAGCGCCTGCAGGCCGGCAACCGCACCGTCGGCCATGTCTACCTCGACATCCCGGCGACGAAAAATCGACTCGATCACCGAGCGCTGGAAGCGCGACGGATCAATGAGCAAGGCCTTGAGCATGGGGTCCTTGGAAGGCGATCACGGCGGCGGGGAACCCCGCCGCAACGGAGTCGAAAGTATGGCTGCGCGCTTCGCCGCATGTCAAACGCACGCAGGACGACGGCAGGCGTTCGCCGACCGCGTACGCTCGCTCAGGAGCACTCACCGAGCAGCCGGTCCCACGGGGCCGTTTCCCCGGCGAAGCGGGCCACCAGAAAATCCACCAGCATGCGCAGGGCCAAGGGCTGATGCTGGCGTGACAGATAGATCGCATGGATGCCCAGAGACTCCGGCTCATGGTCCGGTAACAGATGCACCAGGCGGCCGCTGCGCAGGTCGTCACCCAGATAGTAGGTCGGCAGCATCGCGATGC
Source organism: Thauera sp. 27 (assembly GCF_000310125.2). NCBI lineage: Bacteria > Pseudomonadati > Pseudomonadota > Betaproteobacteria > Rhodocyclales > Zoogloeaceae > Thauera > Thauera sp. 27. The sequence goes on along the minus strand of NZ_AMXB01000004.1, from coordinate 129,446 downwards.
CGGCGCCAGACAGCGCCGCACGGCGCAGCAAGGCGGTCTCGTTGGTGTGGAAGCTCCAATTGACCGGCACGGTAATGGTCTCGCCGTCCTTGCGCGTCAGCCGGTACTGCTTGCCGATGCCGAAGGCATGCGCAATGCATCGGTGCCGGCGCAAGTCATCGGCACTGCGCGGCAGACCGTGGCGCTGCAGGTAGTCGGGTGAGGCGCAGAGCAGCGAGCGACAGCGCGCCAGTTGCCGGGTGATCATCGTCGGGTCCAGCGTGTTGGTGATGCGTACTGCCAGATCAAAGCGCTCGGCCACCAGATCGGTCGCCTTGTCAGCCACCGACAGCACGATCTCGACCCGCGGGTACTGCTGCTGATACTCGATCAAAGCCGCCGTCAGTTGCGCATCGGCAAACGAACCCGCGGTCGTCACCCGCAGCACACCCGCGGGCTCGCGATTGCGCTGCGCCGCGATGTGGCGCGCCTCCTCCGCGATGTCGAGCATCTGCCGGCAGGAAGGCAATGCAGCCAGGCCCGCATCGGTGAGGCTGACCTTGCGCGTCGTCCGGTGAAGCAAACGGGCATCGAACCACCCCTCCACCGCGGCGAGATAGCGGCTGACCATGGCCGCGGACATGTCCAGATGCTCGGCCGCCTGCGTCAGGCTGCCCCGATCGGCCACCTCCACAAACACGCGCACCGCCGTCAGGCGATCCATTCCATCGATCCTTGCAATAAACAATCAACCAAAACGAACTTTATCAACCACATTGCAAAACATAAAGTGCGCCCCGCAGTCATTGCCAACCCCCAAGGAGACCCGCATGTCCTACAGCCGCCCCCTTAGCAGCTTCGTCGTGCCCACCCTGTTCGCGCTGGGCGTCGTCACCTCATCCGCTGCCGGCGCCCAAGGCGCAGCCCCGCTCACCATCACGACCTACAACGGCGGCGCCAACAGCTTCCACGTCAATGCCGTCGTCGTCAGCGGCAAGAGCGAAGCCGTCGTCATCGACAGCGGCTTCACCCGCGCCGACGCGCTGCGCATTGCCGCCCACGTGCTCGACAGCGGCAGGACGCTGAAAGCGATCCTCATCAGCAATGCCGACCCCGACTTCTACTTCGGTGCCGAAGTGCTGAAGGAGCACTTCCCGCAAGCGCAAGTCCTGACCACCCCGGCCGTACGCGAGAAGATCCAGACCAAGCTGCCCGCCAAAGTCGCCTTCTGGGCCCCCAAGATGGGCCCCAACGCCCCGCGGCAACCCATCGTGCCGGATCTGCTGCCGGGCACCACCCTGAGCGTCGATGGCGAGACCATCGAGGTGCGCGGCACGACCGGCGACCTGGCCCATCGCCCCTATGTGTGGATTCCGTCGATCAGGACCATCGCCGGCAACATTGCGATCTTCGGCAATCTGCATGTATGGACCGCCGACACCCAGAAGCCCGCCGAACGCCAAGCCTGGCTCGCCCAGCTCGACGAGATCGAAGCGCTCGCCCCCGTCACGGTCGTCCCTGGCCACATGACCGCCGGCAGCACACTCGACGCCAGTGCCATCCGCTACACCCGCGAGTACCTGCAACGCTTCGACGCGGAAGCCACCAAGGCTGCAAACGCAGCCGAGCTGATCGAAGCGATGACGACAGCCTATCCGCAGGCCGGCCTGGGTATCGCGCTGGACATCGGCGCCAAGGTCAACAAAGGCGAAATGCAGTGGTAATCGGCTGACACCGTGCCCGTTCCGCTCGAATCGGGCACGGGACAGCTCTGCCATCATGTCTCCCTCACACTGATACCTTCTCCCCACACCCCATGAACTCGACCACGCACTTCGACCAAAGCGCCGCCACCTGGGATGCCGACCCGATGAAGGTCGCGCGGGTAGAGGCTGTTGCACACGGCATCCGAAGCGAGGTTCCGCTCAGCTCGGCGATGCGCGCCCTCGAGTATGGCTGCGGTACCGGCCTGCTGAGCTTTGCCTTGCGGGCCGAGCTCGGGGAGATCGCGCTGGCGGAGCGGCTGCGGTTTGCGCTGAATGCGGCCAGGGCGTTGTCATCCAGCACAAGGCCCAGCGCAGTCAGGAATCGGATGAGGGTGTTTCCACGGGCGCCGACAGTTCACGCCAGCGCAACCACTGCCCACAGGCAGAACGCACGCCACGCAGGCTGCGGTGCCACGGCCCCTCGATGCAGACGCCGCGTACCGTCGGGGAGGCGACCTCGACCGTGTCCGGTGCGTCGCCGGGCCGCCGCCGACCATGCCAGCGATCACAGCTGATGCACCGGCGCTCGCTCGAGGGTTGGATCAGGGGCATGGGCATGGGCATGGGCACTCGATTTTCAGGTGGGTGGCACCGGTCGATGCCGAGGCGCGACGCTTCTACCAAGACAAGGCCGTACAAAAGGTGAGCGCACGGAAGGCGCATGAAAGCCCCCCGCGAGTTGCAACTTCGACCGACGACCTGTCTTCGACCTCAGCTACCGGTGGCTTGATGGCGTAATCAGGCAGCAATGTGCTGGTCACCCGCCGTTCGAGCGTCAGGCGACGGCGAACGGCGGCTTCTCCGTCCTGCCAACTGGAACTACCGACCCTGAGCCGCCTGATGACGTTATCAAGCTAAACGGCAACATGCCGGTTACCAAGCTGCCGTCCGTGCGGCTCTTTGAAAATACCCGATGTGAATTTACTTACATACGTAACTCTTGCAAGACTTCAGGGTGAGAAACGGCAACACGGAGCAACGTCTTGGCCGCACCCGTAGGCGAGCGACGCCCCTGCTCCCACTCCTGCAGCGTTCTGGCTGACACTCCGAGCAGATCCGCAAAAGCTTGCTGAGACAAGCCCATCTTTGCACGAGCCTCAGCTGCTTCGGACAACTCGACACGCGTGGTGCGTACGGCCTCGCCACGCCTCATTTGCTTGACGGACTCAAGCAAATCCTGCTGGAACTTTTCGATTTCAGAGGGCATCTTCGACTCCTTGCTTTAACTCCGCCAAGAAGGACGTGGGGAGATTGTCGAACTTGGCTTTCTTGTAGGCGATCAAGAGCCAAATGGTTTCGGTGTTCGCGTTGAAGTAGATGACCCTGGCGCCACCGCGTTTTCCTTGTCCCGCAGATGTCCAACGGACCTTGCGGCAGCCACCACTTCCCCGGATGACGTCACCGGCTTCTGGATTGGCTGCAATCCAGTTGATGAACTCAGCGCGCTCGGCCTCCGACCAGATTTCACTGGCATAGCGCTGGAAGATCGCGGTTTCAGCAACTGTTCTCACATGCGGAATATACGTCATTGACGTATATCCCGCAAGCAGCGGCGCAGACACAGTTTTTGACCGAGGCCGATAACAAGCAGACGGCAAGTCCCTGATCGGCTATCCGTCGTTCGCGTTGGCGGAAATTTCCCAGTCGCTACGTCTCGTGATGGCCGAATGTGTGAGGTCGGGCTGAGTGCTCAGTAGCTGCCGTTGGTGATCAGGCCGACCACTCGCCGACCACCGATGTCACCCACAGTCAGAGAACACCCCCGCCCGGTGAGGCACGCGCCGTTCGGTGACCAGGAGGCTGATCACCCGCGCAAGCAAAAACGCCCGGACGTCATCCAGGCGTTTTCGACTTTATTTGCGCAGAACAAAAGCACACGCCCCCGCCGCCGGCTTACTCCACCGTCACCGACTTCGCCAGGTTCCGGGGCTTGTCCACATCCGTACCCTTGACCAATGCGGCGTGGTAGGACAGCAGCTGCAGCGGGATCACGTGCAGCACGGGCGACAGCATGCCGTAGTGCTCGGGCATGTGCAGGATGTGCACGCCTTCGGATTCCGGGATCTCGCTGCCGGCGTCGGCAAACACGTAGAGCTCACCGCCGCGGGCGCGGACTTCCTGCAGGTTGGACTTGAGCTTCTCGAGCAGTTCGTCCGCGGGCGATACGGCGATCACCGGCATGTCCTTGTCCACCAGCGCGAGCGGGCCGTGCTTGAGCTCGCCGGCGGCGTAGGCTTCGGCGTGGATGTAGGAGATCTCCTTGAGCTTGAGCGCACCTTCCATGGCGATCGGCCAGTGGCTGCCGCGGCCGAGGAAGAGCGCGTGCTCCTTGCCGGCGAAGCGCTGGGCCCACTTTTCGATCTCGGGCTCGAGCTCCAGCACCTTCTGCACGGCGACGGGCAGGTGGCGCAAGGCGGCCAGGCGGCGCTCTTCGTCTTCGGCGCTGAGGCGGCCGTTGAGCTTGGCCAGCGCCAGGGTAAGCAGCGCAAAGGCGGCGAGCTGGGTGGTGAAGGCCTTGGTGGAGGCGACGCCGATCTCGGGGCCGGCGCGGGTGATGAAGCGCAGCGCGGTCTCGCGCACGATGGCCGACTCGGGTACGTTGCAGATCGCCAGCGTGCGCTGCATGCCGAGCGCCTTGGCGTGCTTGAGCGCGGCCAGGGTGTCGGCGGTCTCGCCCGACTGCGAGATGACCACGACCAGGGTGTCGGCGTCGGGCACGGATTCGCGGTAGCGGTATTCGCTGGCGATCTCGACGGTGACCGGCAGCTTGGCGATGGCCTCGATCCAGTAGCGTGCGACCAGACCGGCGTGGTAGCTGGTACCGCAGGCCAGGATGAGCACGCGACGCACGCCGTCGAAGACCTCGGCCGCGCGCGCGCCGAAGTGCTGCGGCGTGATGCCGGCGCCGCCGCCGATCAGCTCGAGCGTGTTGGCCAGGGCCTGGGGCTGCTCGAAGATTTCCTTCTGCATGTAGTGGCGGTACTGGCCGAGCTCGACGGCGTCGGCCGACAAACTCGACAGATGCACCGCGCGCTCGACCGGGGTGCCGTCGGCGAGCACGATGCGGTAGCTGTCGCGGCGCAGCTCGGCGAGATCGCCGTCTTCCAGGTACACCACCTTGCGTGTGACCTGGAGCAGTGCAGCGGTGTCGGAGGCGGCGTACATGCCGTCTTCGCCCACGCCCAGCAGCAGCGGCGAACCGCGGCGGGCGACGATGGCACGCCCGGTCTCGGCCTCGGCCAGCACGCCGATGGCGTAGGCGCCGACGAGCTCATTGGTGGCCGCACGCACGGCGTCGAAGAGGTCGGGCGTGGTCTGCAGCTTGCTGTGGATGAGGTGGGCGATGGCCTCGGTGTCGGTCTCGGATTCGAAGACGTAGCCCTTGCCCTGCAGGTCGGACTTGATGGCCTCGAAGTTCTCGATGATGCCGTTGTGCACCACCGCCAGGCCGCCCGAGATGTGCGGGTGGGCGTTGCGCTCGGAAGGCACGCCGTGGGTGGCCCAACGCGTGTGGGCGATACCGATGTTGGCGGAGAGCTGGCGCGCATCGGCCAGCGCAGCGAGCTCGGCGACGCGGCCGCAGGCGCGCAGGCGGGTGAGTTCGCCCGCGAGCACGGCCAGGCCGGCCGAGTCATAGCCGCGGTATTCGAGCTTGCGCAGGCCTTCGAGCAGGACAGGGACGACGTTGTTCGACGCGATCGCAGTGACGATGCCACACATGGAAGGGCTTCCTTGAAGAGGTGTTCGTTTTGGTTTTTTGGGGCGGATTCAGCGCGGTTGCTTGACCGGGCGCTTCCACTCCAGGCTGATCTGCTTGACGCGGGTCACGGTGAGTTGCCCTGCAGGTGCATCCTTGGTCAGCGTGGTGCCGGCGCCCAGGGTGGCGCCGCGACCCACGCGTACCGGCGCGACGAGCTGGGTGTCGGAGCCGATGAAGACCTCGTCCTCGATGATGGTGCGGTGCTTGTTGGCGCCATCGTAGTTGCAGGTGATGGTGCCAGCGCCGATGTTGACCTTGCTGCCGACGTCGGCGTCACCGACGTACGCCAGGTGGTTGGCCTTGGAGTGGTCGGCGATGACGCTGTTCTTGACCTCGACGAAGTTGCCCAGATGCACGTCACTGCCGAGCACGGTGCCCGGGCGGGTACGGGCGTAGGGCCCGATCACGCAGGCCTGGCCCATGGTGGTGCTGTCGACGTGGCTGAAGGGTTCGAGCCGGGTGCCGGCGCCGATGCGGGCGTTGCGCACCACGCAGTTGGGGCCGATGCGCACGCCGTCGCCGAGTTCGACCGTGCCTTCGAAGACACAATTGACGTCGATCTCGACGTCCCGCCCGACCGTAAGCGTGCCGCGCACGTCGATGCGTGCGGGGTCGATCAGGGTGGCGCCTTCTTCCATCAGGCGGCGGGCAATGTTGCCCTGGTGGATGCGCTCGAGCTCGGCGAGCTGCACCTTGTTATTGACGCCGAGCGTCTCGGCGAAGGCGTCGGGCTGCACCGTGGCGACATCCACGCCATCGGCCACGGCCAGGCCGATGATGTCGGTGAGGTAGTACTCGCCCTGGGCGTTGTCGTTGCCGATGCGGCCGAGCCAGTCGCGCAGGCGGGCGACGGGGGCGACCAGGATGCCGGTATTGACCTCGCGCACACGGCGCTGCTCGGCGCTGGCGTCCTTCTCCTCGACGATGCGGGTGACGCGGCCGTCGGTGTCGCGCAGGATGCGGCCGTAGCCGGTGGGGTCGTCCATCTCGACCGTGAGCAGGGCGAGACGGGCATCGCCTGCGGCCTCGACCAGGCGGCGCAGCGTGGGTACGCCGATGAGGGGGACGTCGCCGTACAGCACCAGCGCCATGTCGCCATCGGTCAGGTGCGGCAGCGCTTGCTGCACCGCATGACCGGTGCCCAGCTGCGGGGCCTGCCGCGCCCAGGCGAGGTCGGGGGCATCGAGACGCTCTCGCACCACTTCTCCGCCATGCCCATAGACCACGCAGATGCGTTGGGCATCGAGTGTGCGTGCTGCATCGAGCACATGCGCCAGCATCGGCTTGCCGGCAATGGGTTGCAGGACTTTGGGCAGGACCGAGCGCATGCGCTTGCCTTGGCCGGCAGCGAGAACGACGACTTCCATAGAAGATTCCACGGTGGCAAATTGGCGCGGAGTTTAGCATGTGCGCGGCAACGCAACCTGTGAGCAAATGCATGGAGCATCAGCAAAAAATACCACTTTGGGAACAAAACCACGTTTTGATTGCCGCATTGCACAATTTGATCGTTTTTTGTCTTATTCCCGCCGCACACAGCCCCTAGAATTGCGCGTTGTAACGCACACGATACCGAGAACCGACATGCAAGCTCCCGCCCCCGAGTTCATCCAGAACCGCACCTTCGACGAGATCCAGGTCGGCGACGTCGCCACCCTGGTGCGCACGCTCCGCCCCGAGGACATCCACCTGTTCGCGGCCATGTCGGGCGACGTCAACCCGACCCACGTCGACCTCGAATACGCCCGCTCCAGCCAGTTCCGCGAAGTCGTCGGCCACAGCATGTGGGGCAGTACGCTGATCTCCACCATCCTCGGCACCGAGTTCCCCGGCCCAGGCACCGTCTATGTGTCGCAGGGGCTCAACTTCTGGCGCCCGATCACCATTGGCGACACGCTTACGATCAGCGTCACCTGCAAGGAAAAGTTCGAGCACAACCACCACATCGTCTTCGACTGCCTGGCGGTGAACCAGGACGGCTTGAAGGTGATCGACGGCGTGGCCGAGGTGATGGCGCCGACCGAGAAGATCCGCCGCCCGCGCGTGGTGCTGCCCGAGGTCACGGTGTCCGACCGCGAGCTGCGCTACCGCCACCTGCTGTCGGTGTCGTCCGGGCTGGCGCCGATCCCGATCGCCGTCGCCCACCCCTGCGACCGCGAGTCCCTGCTCGGCCCGGTGCAGGCAGCCCAGGCCGGCCTGGTCGACCCGATCCTGGTCGGACCCGAGTCGCGCATCCGCAGCGTGGCCGAAGAGCACGGCATCGACCTCAAGGGCCTTCGCATCGTCGATACCGCGCACAGCCACGCCTCCGCCGAGACGGCCGTGGCCCTGTGCCGCGACGGGGGCGCCGAAGCCCTGATGAAGGGTTCGCTGCACACCGACGAGATGATGAGCCAGGTCATCAAGCACCTGCGCACCGGCCGCCGCATCAGCCACGTCTTCCTCGCCGACGTGCCGACCTACCCGCATCCGCTGATGATCACCGACGCCGCAATCATGATCGAGCCCACGCTCGAGGATAAGGTCGACATCATCCAGAACGCGATCGAGCTCGCCCACATCCTCGGCCTGCCCGAACCCAAGGTGGCGATCCTGTCGGCGGTCGAGACCGTGACCTCGAAGATCCGCTCGACCATCGACGCCGCCGCGCTGTGCAAGATGGCCGACCGCGGCCAGATCAAGGGCGGCCTGCTCGACGGCCCGCTCGCCTTCGACAACGCCGTTTCGCTGGTCGCTGCCAAGACCAAGGGCATCAAGTCGCTCGTCGCCGGCAACGCCGACATCCTGGTCGTGCCCGACCTCGAATCCGGCAACATGGTGGCCAAGCAGCTCGAGTACCTGGCCAATGCGCTGATGGCCGGCGTAGTGCTCGGCGCACGCGTGCCCATCGTGCTGACCAGCCGCGCCGACACCGCCGAGACGCGTACCGCGTCGTGCGCGGTCGTGCAGCTGATGGCACACAGGAAGCGTGAGGCGCTGGCACGATGAAAGCCGTCCTCGTTCTCAATGCAGGCTCGTCGAGCCTCAAGTTCGCGCTCTATCCGGTCAACGGCGAGGTCGCACTCGCACCTGCGGTGTCGGGGCAGGTCGAAGGCATCGGCGCCACGCCCGAGGTCACGCTCAAGACGGCCGCCGGCGAGCGCATCCAGGAACCGGTCGCCACTGCCGGCAGCCAGGGCGAACAGCACCGCGACGCGCTCGAGCACGTCTTCGGCTTGCTCAACCGCCACAATCCGGCGCTCGACATCGTCGCTGCCGGTCATCGCATCGTGCATGGCGGCGAGCGCTACAGCGCGCCGGTCGTCCTCGACGCGCGCCTGCTCGAAGAGCTGGAAGACTTCGTCCCCCTCGCTCCGCTGCACCAGCCGCACAACCTGCGCGCGGTCCACGCGGTCGCGGCGCTGCTGCCGTCGATCCCCCAGGTCGGCTGCTTCGACACCGCCTTCCATCGCACCCAGCCCGCGCTCGCGCAGGCCTTCGCCTTGCCGCGCCGCCTGACCAAGGGCGGTATCAAGCGCTACGGCTTCCACGGCCTGTCCTACGACTACGTGGCACGCCAGCTGCCCGAAGTGATCGGCGAGCGCGCCCAAGGCGCGGTGGTGATCGCCCACCTGGGTAACGGCGCCTCGATGTGCGCCCTGCGCGACGGCAAGAGCGTGGCTTCGACGATGGGCTTCACCGCGGTCGAGGGCCTGATGATGGGCACCCGAAGCGGCAGCATCGACCCCGGCGTGCTCCTCTACCTCATGGAGGAAAAGGGCATGGACGCGCGCGCGCTGACCCGCTTGCTCTACAAGGAATCAGGCCTGCTCGGCGTATCGGGCATCAGCCAGGACATGCGCACCCTGCTCGCCTCCGAAGCCCCCGAGGCCCAGGAAGCGGTGGATCTGTTCTGCTACCGCATCGCGCGTGAACTCGGCTCGCTGGCTGCGGCCGCAGGCGGGCTGGATGCGCTGGTGTTCACCGGCGGCATCGGCGAACACGCCGCCGCAGTGCGCGAGAAGGTGTGCGCCATGGCTGCCTGGATGGGTGTGGAGATCGATTCCGCCGCCAACACCGACCATGCCCGTCGCATCGACACCGCCACCAGCCGCGTCGCCGTCGCCGTGGTGCCGACCAACGAAGAGCGCATGATCGCGCGCTACACCGCGCAGGCGCTGGGCCTGTAACCCCACAGCCCCCCCTGTAGGAGCGGCGCAAGCCGCGAGCTCTTCGGGCAGCCCCCATCGTCTTCGCCTTCAACCCCTCGCGGCTGGCGCCGCTCCTACAGGGGGGCGACGCGCGCTGGGTTGGCTGTAGGAGCGACGCGAGTCGCGAGCCTTTGAGGGGCCGATGCGCGGCCAGGGTATTCCCGCCTTGGGCAAGCCGGGCACATAGTGCTAACGTCATGAACCCCAGCACGACGGAGCGCACCATGAGAGCACGTACCCTTCTCGCCACCGCGGTCATGATGGCCGCCTTCGGCGCCCTGGCCAGGCAGCCGGTCGACACCGGCCACGGCGGCGCTGTCGCCACCATCTCCCACCACGCCAGCCTGGCGGCGATGGAGATCCTCAACGCCGGCGGCAATGCGATCGACGCGGCCGTGGCCGCTGCGGCAACGCTCGGCGTCACCGACCCCTTCAGCTGCGGCATCGGTGGCGGCGGCTTCATGCTCATCTACTCGGCCAAGGACCGCCGGGTAATCGCCGTCGACCACCGCGAGGTCGCCCCCGCCAGCTTTCACCCCGGGGTGTTCCTGAATGCCGACGGCAGCGCAATGGACTGGAAGGCCGCCGTGCCCAACGGCCTGTCGGTGGGCGTGCCCGGAACGGTGCGTGGCTGGCATGAGGCGCTGACGCGCTACGGCACGATGGGCTTCGAGCAGGTGCTGGCGCCGGCGATCCGCGTCGCCGAGGAAGGCTTCGAGGTCGGGCCCAACTTCCATCGCATCAACACCGCCAACGAAGCCAAGTTCGCGCGCTTCTCCACCGCATCGGCGCTTTACCTGCAGGACGGCAAGGCGCTACCGGTGGGCAGCCTGCATCGCAACCCCGAGCTGGCGCAGACCTACCGCGACATCGCGCGCGGCGGCGTGAAGGCCTTCTACGAGGGGCCGATCGCCGCCAGCATGGTGGCGGCGGTGAACCACCCGCCCGCCAACCCGGGCGTCGAGGTCATCCCCGGCAGCCTGACGATGGCCGACCTCAAGGACTACGAGGCGCGGCTACGCCAGCCGATCCGCTCGAGCTACCGCGGCTACGAGATCCTCGGCATGCCGACGCCCTCGAGCGGCGGCATCGCCATCGCCCAGGCCCTGAACATCATGGAAAGCTTCGACCTCAGCGGCAAGTCGCGCGCCGAGATCGAGCACCTGTACCTGGAAGCCTCGCGACTCGCCTTCGCCGACCGCAATGCCTATGTGGCTGACGAGGCCTTCACCGACGTGCCCTTCGAAGGCTTGTTGTCGAAGGACTACGCGCGCGAGCGCGCCCGCCTGATCAGCGCCACGGCGGCGCCCGGCAAGGTGGAACAGGGCGACCCCTACGCCTTCCAGAACGACCTGTCGGTGCCGCTGCGCCCGACGCCGCGGCCGCTGGCACAGGAGTCGATGCACACCACGCACCTGGCGGTGTCGGACCGCGAGGGCAACATCGTCGCCTACACCTTCACCATCGAGGACTGGGGCGGCAGCGGCATCGTCGTGCCGGGGCGCGGCTTCCTGCTCAACAACGAGCTCACAGACTTCGACTTCAGCGCCCCCCACCCCAATGTCCCAGAGGCCTTCAAGCGCCCGCGCTCGAGCATGAGCCCGACCATCGTATTGAAGGACGGCGCGCCCGCCTTCACCATCGGCTCGCCGGGCGGCTCCACCATCATCACCACCGCGCTGCAGACCATCGTCAACCACATCGACCTCGGCATGAGCCTGGCCGATGCGCTCGCCGCCCCGCGCATGAGCCAGCGCAATGGCGACACCACCCTGGTCGAGACGCTGCTGCAGTTCCCCGGCAGCGAACAGGCCAGGGCGCTCGAGGCGATGGGTCACCAGTGGCGCGAGACCGAGCAGATCGGCGCCGCCAACGGCATCCGCTTCAATGCCGATGGCACGGTCACCGCAGTCAGCGAACCACTGCGCCACGGCGGTGGCAGCGCGATCGTGCAGAAGCACTAGGCCTAGAGCAGCGTCCTTGCCTCGTCCGCGCCGATCCACAGCGCGGTCGCGGCGAGCAGCGCTGCCATCGTGTAGTTGAAGACCATCAGCGCAGCCGGCTGCTGCAGCCAGGCCCGCAGACGCGCACCGGCAACCGCCCACACGGTGATGCAGGGCAGGTTCACCGACATGCACACCAGAGCCAGGCCTGCCGCCGTTTTCCAGTCGGCATCGCGCGGCAGGAACAGGATGGCGATGTTGAGCACCATCATCCACGCCTTCGGGTTCACCCACTGGAACAGCGCCGCGGCCACGAAGCCGAGCGGCGCGACACGCCCGCCACGCCCCGGCTGGCCCGCGCGCGCCTGGCGCAGCGCCAGCCATAGCAGATAGGTGCAGCCCACCACCACCAGCGGCAGGCGCAGGGCGTCGAGCCAGGCCATCACCCAGGCCAGGCCGCTGGCGACGATCAGCACCTGGACACTGTTGCCGACGCTGACGCCAAGCAGGTGCGGCAGCGTGCGGCGGAAACCGAAATTGACCCCCGATGCGGCGAGCATGATGTTGTTGGGTCCCGGGGTAACGGACATCGTGGCGACGTAGGTCATCAGCGGCAGGTCGATCATGGCGTTCTCCTCGGGGGCTTCGGGAGATCACTATACGAACGACAGCACTAAGGTTACAGGCCCAGATAAATAGTTTTATAGTGGTTACAGATCGAAGAAAGAACGCACTGTAACCATCAAAGGACCAACCTACTGTGCCCCCTCCCGCCGCCATTGCCACCCCGCTCTATCAGACGCTGACCGAAGAGTTGCGCGAAGCGATTCGCGACGGCCGCCTGGTCGCTGGCGCCCGCCTGCCTTCGGTGCGCGAGGCGGCAAACAGCCGCGGCATCAGCATCAACACGGTACTGGCCGCCTACCGCCAGCTCGAGGCCAACGGCCTGGTCGACGCGCGTCCGCAATCAGGCTACTTCGTGCGCTCGCAGCTTGCCGTACCGCCCGCCCCGCAGGCCGCCGCCGCCGAGCCGAGCTCGGCGATCGCCGCCGAAAGCACGGTGCTGAGCCGGATCGCCAGCGTGCTCGCCGCACAGACCCGCCCCGACACCATCGACCTGTCGCTCGCCTGCCCCAAGGGCAGCGACTTCTATCCCGGCGAGAAGCTGGGCCGCATCGTCGCCGACCTCACCCGCCGCCACCCCGAGCTGCTCACCGACTATTCGCTGCCACCGGGCCCGCTGTTGCTGCGGCGCGAGATCTGCCGCCACGCCACCGAGCTCGGCATGCAGCTGCAGCCCGACGCCATCCTGCTCACCAACGGCTGCATGGAAGCCCTGCAGCTGGCGCTGCACGCCACCACCCGGGCAGGCGACACGGTGGGCCTGGAGTCGCCGACCTATTTCAACCTGATCCCACTGCTCGACCGCCTGGGCCTTAAGGCGATCGAGATCCCCACCCATCCCGAGGGCGGGCTGTCCCTCGACGCGCTGGAATTGCTGCTTTCGGAAGGACGATTGAAGGTGGTGGTGACCATGCCCACCGTGCACAACCCGCTGGGCACCAGCATGAGCCCGGCCAACAAGCGCCGGCTCGCCAACCTGGCGCGCACCTACAAGGTGCCGGTGATCGAGGACGCGCTCTACGCCGAGCTGCAGTTCAGCACGCCGCTGCAGCCGACCGCGAAGGCCTTCGACCGCGACGGCTGGATCATCGTGTGCGCGTCCTACACCAAGACGCTGGCGCCCGGCATGCGCGTGGGCTGGATGGAAGGCGGACGCTTCAGCCGCGAGCTGGCCGAGCTCAAGTTCTGCTCGTCGGTGGCCCAGCCCGCCCTGCTCGGCGAAGCGATCGGGCGCTTCCTGGAGAGCGGCGGCTACGCCCAGCACATCCGCCGTCTGCGCCGCACCTATGCCGCGCAGACCGAGCGCCTGCGCGGCCTGATCCACGACGCCTTTCCCGCCGGCACGCGCGCCACCCAGCCCAGCGGCGGCTTCCTGGTGTGGGTGGAGCTGCCCGAGGGCTGCGACACCAACCGCCTGTTCGACCTCGCCCTGCGCCGCGGCATCGGCATGACGCCCGGCAAGCTGTACTCGCCCTCGGGCCGCTACACCCGCCACCTGCGCCTGTCGGGCTGCTACCCCTTCAGCGACCGCCACGTGCACGCGCTGATGACGCTGGGGGAGCTGGCGCGGGCGCAGCTACGCTGAGTGCCCGTCATACAAGCGTTCAGCGGTTGTAACTGCCTACCCCGATCAACATGCCGTTGTGGGTACGGAAGAAGGTGTGCTTGCTTTCGATCCGGCCGGTGGTGGGATTGCGCCAGAAGTAGTCGTACTCGCCTGCGCCATCGTCCTTAGCGATCTGGGCCATCTGCAGCACGATCAATTCTCCGCGCGGGTCGCGCAGCTGCATTGCATCGGTCCCGACCAGGGCGGGTGTGGCGCCGTGGGCGAGGAACAGACCACTTTCGAGATCGACGACGAACACGTAGAGGTCGTTGCGGATGAAGCGCCCCCCAAGATGCTGGAACTCGGCCAGGGTCGCTGCGCGGTCAGCGGCCAACGCCTTGACCGCATCACGCAGCATCGCCTTGGCCTCCACCGGCGTTGCGCGCGCCGGGTAATAGCCGACCGCCACGATCACGTCGCCAACGCGCTGGAACAGCGTCACCTTCGGCTCGCCACGACTGTCGGCGGGGTTGAACCAGCGGTATTCGATCCGACCCCGCCCTTCGCTGCGCGCCGTCTCGATCATCTCGCGGAAGAATGGCTTGCCTTCCGAGTCCGCGTAGTCGATGACGTTGTCGCCGACGAGTGCGGCCGATGAGCCGCCGCTGGCCAGAAACACGCCATCGGTGCGCACCGCATACGCGTACAGATCGCGATCCACGAAGGCCGACTGGCGCGCGAAGTCGCGCACGCCGGCCTCGCCCTTGTCCTCGATGTGCTTTACGGCGATCGCAAGCAAGGCCTCTGCACGCATCTCGAGCGCGGTCTTGATGACCGCCCCCTCCTCTTCCGCGGCAGCGGCGGATTGAGGCAGGCTGCCGAAGACAAGCGTCGCGCCAATCGCAAGACCGCCCAGGAAGATGACGAAGGTTTTCATGAGGGATCTCCTGAAACGCATGAGGATGAGGTCGCGCTCAGTAGCCGACCATCTTGGGTAGCCACAGGGAGAGCGCGGGGAAGAAGGCGATCACGAACAGCGCCACCACAGACGCGATGACGAACGGATGGATGCGGGCAACGATCTCCTCCACCGTCGAGCCACCGATACCCGAGGCAACGAACAGGTTCTCGCCCAGCGGCGGCGTCATGAAGCCGACCGACAGCGCGCAGATGAGGACGATGCCGACATGGGTGGGATCGGCGCCGAGCATGTACATCACCGGCAGCAGTACCGGCACCAGGATCATGATGGCCGCCAGCGTCTCCATGAACATGCCGATGAAGAGCAGGAACACGATCAGGATCGTCCAGATCAGGTACATGTTGTCGGTCAGGCTGAGCAGCGATGCCGCGACCGTTGCCGGGATCTGCTGCTCGACCAGCAGGCGGCCAAACACCGTGGCGGCGAACAGGATCAGCAGCACGCGGCCCGTGATCCAGGTCGTGGTGCGCAGCGAGTTCAGCAGCGCGGCGAACTTCAGTTCGCGGTGCAGGAAGATGCCCACGAACAAGGTGTAGAAGATCGCCACGATGGCCGACTCGGTCGGCGTGAACATGCCGGTGTAGATGCCGCCAAGGATGATCACCGGCGCGAGCAGCGACCACACGCCGCGGCGCAACGCCGCACCGATGTCGCCGACCGACCAGTTCTCGGTGAGCCCCCGATAGCCGCGCTTCTTCGAGATCAGGTAGTTGATGACAAGCAGGCTGCTGGCCATCACCAGGCCGGGCACGACGCCGGCCACGAACAGCTTGGGGATGGATACGGAGTCGAACTGGCCGAACTTCGCGATCGCCTCGGCAGGCGGTGCCATTCCGAGCGCGGAGATGCCGAAGATGACCATCGGAATCGAGGGCGGGATGATGATGCCCAGGCCGCCGGCCGAAGCCGTCACTGCAGAAGCATAGCTCTTCTCGTAGTGGCGCTTGGCCATCGCCGGGATCATCAGCATGCCGACGGCCGCCGTGGTGGCGGGCCCCGACCCCGAGATCGCGCCAAAGAACAGGCAGGCCAGCACCGTTGCGGCCCCCAGGCCGCCGGTGATCGGCCCGGCCATGGTCTCGGCGACATCTACCAGGCGCTTTGAAATGCCCGCCGCCTCCATCAGCGCCCCGGCCAGCACGAACGCAGGCAGCGCCATGAGCGGGAAGCTGCCGACCGACGTAAACGCAATCTGTACGAAGGCGATCGGATTCTTCTCGAGCACCAGGAAGGCGAGCATCGCCGAGCCGGCAAGCGACACGGTGATCGGTGCGCCCAGCAGGAGCAGGGCGAAGAAGCCGCCGAACAGGATCAGTACCAGATATTCTTCCATTGCTGTATCTCCAGGCCCCCGCGCCTCAGGCCTTCGGGGCGGCCGCAGCCGTGCGCTTGATCTTCTCGATCTCCTCTGCTTCGGGATCGAGCAGGTCGACACCCCTGAAGAGCTTCAGGTAGTTGTTCCAGAGGATGCGGATCGACATCAGCAGGAATGCGATCGGCAGGATCATGTAGAAGTACTTCATCGGAATGCCGGTCGTCTGCGACTTCCAGAACATGTTCATGCGGTTGAAGACGAAGTCGTAGCTCAGCCACACGAAGTAGAGGTTGAACCCCACCCAGAGCAGGTCGGCAACGGTCTCGCTGACCTTCTTGACGATGGGCGGAAAGAAGCGGAAGTGGAACGACACGCGGTTGTGCGCCGACATCTTCGCGGCCACGACGGCGCCCAGATAGGCAAACCACACGAACATGTAGGTCGCCACCTCCTCACCCCACGGGATCGAGTAGTGAAAGAACTGGCGCAACAGGATCTGGACGAACAGGAGCACTACGAACAACGCAAGCAGCGTCTCGCACAGGTACTCTTCCGCATTGGAAAGAAACTTCAGGATGGCCCGTTTGACGGACATGGCGGCTCTCCCTGGCTGAGGCGTAACGCGTCCGAGGCGGCCGTGGGCGCCTGCACCGGGCGGGGCGCTGCGCCGGCAGCGCGAACGACGCGTTGGGGTAGAGAAGTGCTTCGGGCGCCCCTGTCTCGGCCCTTGCGAAAGATTGCGGCGGGGTGCCGCGCAATCGCAAGGGCCGTGGCAGGGGATTACATCAGCGGCCCAGTGCCTTGAGGACGGCGTCGAGCTTGTCCTTGCCGCCGATGCTCTTGTGGAACTTCGGCCACACGGCAGTCGTGGCCTTCTCGATCCACTCCTTCTCGCCGTCGGCAGGATCGACGATCTCCATGCCCTTGGCGGCCAGGTCGGCGCGAATCTGCTCCTCGGTCTCCAACAGGTACTTGAAGCTGTGTTCGGTCGCTTCACGACCCGCTTCAAGGATAGCCTGCTGCACGTCCGGTTTCTGCGCCTGGAAAACCTGCTCGCTCATGATCAGCGGCTCGAGCGAGAAGATGTAGCGGATGTTGGTGATGTACTTCTGGACTTCGTTGAACTTCATCGCCGAGATGGTGATGTAGGGGTTGTCCTGGCCATCCACCACACGTTGCTGCAGGGCGGTGAAGGTCTCGGACCACGACATCGGCGTCGGGTTGATCCCCCAGGACTGATAGGTCGAGATCATGATCTCGTTCTTCGGCACCCGGATCACCAAGCCCTTGAGGTCGGCGAGCGTCGTCACCGGGCGCTTGGAGTTGGTCAGTACGCGAAAGCCCGAATAAGCCCAGCCCACGATGCGTACGCCGGCGTCGCGAATGGTGTTGTCCACCAGCTCCTGGCCCACCGCTCCCTGAGTCAGCGTCTTGGCGTCTTCCGCGCTCTGGATGACGTAGGGCAGGGTCAGTACGCCGACGGTCGGCGAGAAGGGCGTTACGTTGTTGATGGCGAGAACGGAGAAGTCCAGCAGCCCCATCGCCGCGTTGTTCACCGTATCCTGCTCGTCGCCGAGCTGGCCGTTGGGGAACAGATCGACCTTGTGCTTGCCGCCGGTCTTGTCGCTGAAACTCTTGGCAAAGCTGGTGGCGAGCTCCCATTGGGTACCGCCGGCAGCATCACCGATCGCCATCTTGAAGGTGGCCGCGATGGCGCCGGGTGCGCTCAGCATCAGGCTGGCGGCGGCGAGCATCGGCATCAGTACGGATTTACGGATCTTCATGGTTGTCTCCTCGATCACTAGGGGTGGTCTTGTAGGTCTGGCTGCTGCGGGTACTGCGGTTTGCTGCATGGTGCACCACCCGTCCGCTGGACGGGGTGTCATTCCGGGGCCTTCGTCCTCCTTGCTTGTTCGATACGATCAAGGCCGTACGCCAGTTTCAGAGCACCTCGTCCTTGAGGTGGTACCAGCGATACAGCCACCATTGGCCAAACCGGCGGAAGGGTGCGAAAGCCTGCGACTCGACCATCTCACGCACATTCGGGAACGGCAGTTTCGAAGTGAAGATCGGCAGATCCAGCGTCCTGCCCTCGCCCGCGATCCACTGCGCCAGGCGGCGCCCGGCCTGGGCCGAGTACATGACCCCGTTGCCGCCGTAGCCCAGCGCGTAGTAGATGGTCTGCGCCGGGTCCGGCTGGTAGATGCGCGGCATCATGTCGTGGCTCACATCCACCCAGCCCCACCACGAGTAGTCGATCTGGATGCCTTCCAGCGCGGGAAACTTGCGATGCAGGTCGCGGATCAGGAAGTTCTCGTACTTCTGCTGCGGCGCATCACGCCCGGTGATGGCACTGCGGCTACCGATCTGCACCCGGTTGTCGGGCATCAGCCGGTAGTAGTGGCGCAGTACGCGGGTATCGGTGATGACCTGCGTCGTACGGAAGTTGCAGGCGTCGATCTCCGCTTCGGTCAGTGGCCGCGTTACGATGGAATTCGACAGGATCGGCAGCAGGCGATTCCTGAGCTCGGGGTGCAGGCTGTTCGACGTGTAGCCACCGGTGGCGACGCCCACCGCGCGAGCCCGTACCACGCCACCCGGTGTGCGCAGGTAGTGCACACCGTTGCGCGTCTCCCAACCCTGGACCGGGCTGGCGGGGTGTACCGTCGCCCCCAGAGCACGCGCCTTCTTGAGGTAGCCGAAGGCGAGCTTGCCGGCATGGATGCCGATGCCTTCGGGCTCGTGCATGGCGCCACAGGCTTCCTTGTCGTCGACGTACTCGCGCCTGACCGTCTCCGCGTCCAGGATGCGGGCGTCGTACTTGAAGGTTTCGCGCAGGAGTCGCGCTTCCTTCTCCAGCGTGGGCATGACCTTGTCGCGGTGGGCGATGTAGAGGTGCCCACCGGGCTGCGGGTCGCAGTCGATGTCCTTGATCAGCGCCTTGAAGTTTTCCATGCCGTCGACGCATTCGCGGTGCATCTTGAGCGCGGTCTCCAGGCCCCAGCGCTCGATCCACTGCGAGCGCTTGAGGCGGCCCGAGGCGCACTGCGCCTGTCCGCCGTTGCGCACGCTGCACCCCCAGGCGGTACGGTTGGCTTCGAGCACGGTTGCCTTGATGCCGTACTCCTGGGCCAGGAAGATCGCCGTGGTGAGCCCCGTGAAGCCGGAGCCGATGATGGCCACATCGACGTCGATGTCATGGGTGATCGGGCCATCGTCTTCCGGCGGCTCGCCGGCAGTGCCGATCCAATAGGTGGGCGCGTATTCGCGACCGTGGCCCGGTGTGGCCGATACCAGCGGATCGTAGGCCGGGTCATAAGGCCGCGCCGCGGGCGTTGGCTTGCCGCTGGCGGCCAGCTGCTTGAGGCTTGCTGCATCCATGTCCGGAATCCTCGTCGGTGAAGCCGTACGGCCGGATCAGGCGCCGACGACCGGCGGACGGTCCTTGCGGTAGGCGTTCTTGACCGCAATCTTGCCGTTGTGGAAGGTGAACACATCGACCATGCGCGCCTCGATGCGCGTGCCGTCGGCCTTCGTGCCCGAGAACGTCGATTCGGTGACGCCGCGGTTGCCCACGACGAAGTGGTCGGGGTCGAGCCAGGCGGCATCGGGGAAGGTCTGCCAGGCAAGCTCGAAGCCCTGGCGCACAGCCTCGCGACCGACAAAGCTGCGGCCGAGAAGATCGGGGCCGGCAACGGCGTGGAAGGAGCAATCCTCGGCCATGAAGCTCATCAAGGCGTCGATGTCGTGGCGGTTCCACGCATCGCTGAAGGCTTGCAGGAAATCGACTGTGGGTTGGGTCATCTGCGTCTCCATGGGTCCCTTTGGCTTGTCATCGCTGTCCGCCCCCGGAGCGGGTCAGCGGCAGCGTCTGAGGTGCACATTAGGGATCGCGGAGACGGCTGCGTAGGACCAGTTCGGAACAATCGTTTGGGCCAGTCCGCGTGGCCCGCACGCCCTCTTCAGGCCTGTGGGCGCAGCGCGCGCAGAACCTCGCCCAGCACGCGGATACCGGGCTCGATGCGGTCCTTCGAGATCGACGAGAAACCGAGCCGGAAGCAGTTGCGCGGCGGCGGGTCGGCGTTGAAGAAGACGCTCCCGGGTTCGATCAGCACCCCTTCGCGCTCGGCTGCGCTCGCCAGTACCGCGGCATCGAGCCAGTCAGGCCCCTCGACCCAACACGCCGAACCGCCGGTGATCGGCTGATGGCGCACCTCGGGCAAATGACGAGACAGCGCAGCGGTCAGGCACTGTGCGCGCTCATGATGTGCTGCGGACAGTCTGCGCAGCAGCGCGTCGTGATGCCCGAGCGAGAGAAAGAGCGCAAAGGCGCGCTGCATGAAGGCGGTCGGATGACGCAAGTTGAGGCGCCGCATGCCGCGCAGTTCGCGGATGAGCTCCGCCGGCCCGACCACGTAACCCAGCCGCAGCCCGGGCGCGAGGCTCTTCGACAAGCTACCGACATAGATCACCCGGTCGTGGCGATCGAGGCTCTTGAGTGCCGGTGCAGGCTCGCCCTCGAAGGGGTTCTCGCTGTCGTAGTCGTCCTCGATGAGGACGAAGTCGGACGCCTCGGCCATGCGCAGCAGCGTCTCGCGCCTGGTCATCGACATCGTGACCTGGGTGGGGCACTGGTAGCTCGGCGTGACATAGACGTAATCGCAGCGCGCCAACGATTCGTTCGGCACCAGCCCCTCACCGTCGACCGCAAGGTCGATGATGTCCGGGCTGCGACTGCTGAAGATGTTGCGGGCGTCGGGATAGCCGGGGTTCTCGATGCCCACCGCCGTTGTGGCACCGACCAGCAGGTCGGCAAGCAGATAGAGCGCCTGCTGGGCACCGACGGTGACGACGATCTCATCGTCCGAGGCCCACACGCCGCGTCGCGGCAGCACGCGGGTACGGATCTGCCGTACGAGCGACTCGTCGTCACGCAGGATCATGTCCTGTGCCCACTCGCTGATCTCGAGCGCGCCGAGCGTCTTCATGCAGCATTCACGCCAGTCCGCGGTCGGAAACAGGCTTGCGTCGAACTGCGCGTAGAGGAACGGGTACGGATAGCGCTGCCAGTCCGAGCGCTTCTCGATGTTGCGCTGCGCCGATGGACGAAAGCGGAAACGCCGCCCCCAGTCGGGCGCATGTGCAGGGGCGGGGGCCGGCGCCGGGCCAGCAGCACGCGCAGCACGCCCCTCGAGCATCTCCGGATTGACGAAATGCCCCTTGCGCTCGCGCGACAGCAGATAGCCTTCGTCGGCAAGCTGCTGGTAAGCGATCACCACCGTGTTGCGCGCGACGCCCAGTTGTGCGGCCAGCTCCCGGCTCGACGGAAGCGGCGCATCGAGCGGAAGCTGGCCATCCAGGATGGCCATCACCAGCATCTCACGGATCTGTGCCTGCAGACTCAGCCCGGCGGACGTGGACCGCTGGAACAGCTGCTGCCACATTGTCCCTGTGGGTTTGACACTCATCGACTCTCGCATTCCCTCACTACGCCCCCGAGCACCGCACTCCTGCACCGTGCAAGGAACGCAAGCGCCGCGAGAGCCCTTCCACGCGACGGCGGCCGACCTCAGGCCGCCCGCGCAACCGGAGCGATCATCCCCTGCATGGGAGACGAGGGCTCCGCTGTGTACAGCTTGCGTGGCATGCGTCCGGCAAGAAAGGCCTCGCGGCCCGCCTGGACGCCCTTCTTCATCGCACTGGCCATCAGCACCGGATTGCGCGCATGCGAGATGGCGGAATTCATCAGCACCGCGTCACAGCCCAGCTCCATGGCGATCGCCGCGTCCGACGCCGTGCCCACGCCCGCATCGACCAGTACCGGAACCCGCGCATTATCGATGATCAGACGCAGGTTCCACGGATTGAGGATGCCCATGCCCGAACCGATGATCGAGGCCAGAGGCATCACTGCGGCGCAGCCGATGTCCTCGAGCATGCGCGCCTGAATCGGGTCGTCCGAACAATACACCATGACGTCGAAGCCATCCCGAACCAGCTCCTTCGCCGCCTTCAGCGTCTCGGGCATGTTGGGGTAGAGGTTGGTCGGGTCACCGAGCACCTCGAGCTTCGCCAGGGCGTGGCCATCGAGCAGCTCGCGCGCCAGGCGCAGGGTGCGCACCGCATCGTCGGCCGTGTAGCAGCCGGCCGTATTGGGCAGATACGTGTAACGCGAAGGCGGCAGGTAGTCGAGCAGGCTCGGCTCGCCCACGCTCTGGCCGATGTTGGTGCGACGGATGGCGACCGTGACGATCTCCGCGCCGCTCGCCTCGACGGCCAGGCGCGTCTCGTCAAAGTCCTTGTACTTGCCCGTGCCCACGAGCAGGCGCGAATCATAGGTCTTGCCAGCGATGACCAAAGGGTCGTTCATGAGGGTCTCCCGGTGCAGTCGAAACTGCAGAAATTGCTGTCAGCCGCCGCCGACGGCAGCGATCACCTCGATGCGGTCGCCGTCGTGGAGCAGCACCTCGCCGTGTTCTGCCCGCGGCACGACCGTGCCATTGCGCTCGACGGCAACGCGCTTGCCGGCCAGGCCCATGCGCTCGAGCATGTCGCGAACGGTCAGGCGGTGGTTCAGGATCTCGGTCTTGCCGTTGAAGGTCACATTCATCATTTCAGTCACACCGTACGATAAAGATCGGCACCGCTCTTGACGAACTCGATCGACTTCACCTCCATGCCCTTCTTGAGCGCCTCGGCCTCGTCGATGCCCTGCTGTGCGGCGAAGTCGCGCACGTCCTGGGTGATCTTCATGCTGCAGAAGTGCGGCCCGCACATCGAGCAGAAGTGCGCCACCTTGGCCGAGTCCTTGGGCAGGGTCTCGTCGTGGAATTCCTTGGCCTTGTCCGGGTCGAGGCCGAGGTTGAACTGGTCTTCCCAGCGGAACTCGAAGCGCGCCTTGCTCAAGGCGTTGTCGCGGATCTGCGCGCCCGGGTGGCCCTTGGCCAGGTCGGCGGCGTGCGCGGCCAGCTTGTAGGTGATGATGCCTTCCTTGACGTCCTGCTTGTTGGGCAGGCCCAGGTGCTCCTTGGGCGTCACGTAGCACAGCATGGCGGTGCCGTACCAGCCGATGGTGGCCGCGCCGATGCCGCTGGTGATGTGGTCGTAGCCCGGGGCGATGTCGGTGGTGAGCGGCCCCAGGGTGTAGAAGGGCGCCTCCTTGCACCACTCGAGCTGCAGGTCCATGTTCTCCTTGATCAGGTGCAGCGGCACGTGGCCGGGGCCCTCGATCATGACCTGCACGTCGTGGCGCCAGGCGATGTCGGTGAGCTCGCCCAGGGTCTTGAGTTCGCCCAGCTGGGCCTCGTCGTTGGCGTCGTAGATCGAGCCCGGGCGCAGGCCGTCGCCCAGGCTGAAGGCCACGTCGTAGGCCTTCATGATCTCGCAGATGTCCTCGAAGTGCTCGTAGAGGAAGCTCTCCTTGTGATGCGCCAGGCACCACTTGGCCATGATCGAGCCGCCGCGCGACACGATGCCGGTCATGCGGTTGGCGGTGAGCGGCACGTAGCGCAAGAGCACGCCGGCGTGGATGGTGAAGTAGTCCACGCCCTGCTCGGCCTGCTCGATCAGGGTGTCGCGGAAGATCTCCCAGGTCAGCTCCTCGGCCTTGCCATTGACCTTCTCCAGCGCCTGGTAGATCGGCACGGTGCCGATCGGCACGGGCGAGTTGCGGATGATCCACTCGCGCGTCTCGTGGATGTTCTTGCCGGTGGAGAGATCCATCACCGTGTCGCCGCCCCAGCGGATCGACCAGGTCATCTTGTCGACTTCCTCGGCAATCGACGAGGTGACCGCCGAGTTGCCGATGTTGGCGTTGATCTTGGTGAGGAAGTTGCGGCCGATGATCATCGGCTCGCTCTCGGGGTGGTTGATGTTGTTGGGGATGATGGCGCGCCCGCGCGCCACTTCGTCGCGCACGAACTCGGGGGTGATCACCGGCGGCAGGCTGGCGCCGAAGTTCTGGCCCGGGTGCTGGCGCAGCATCATGTCGGCCATCTTCTGGCCCTTGGGGCCGGTGGCGCGCAGCGAGGCGATGTACTGCTCGCGGTTCAGGTTCTCGCGGATGGCGATGTATTCCATCTCGGGGGTGATGATGCCGCGCCGGGCGTAATGCATCTGGGTGACATTGGCACCCGGCTTGGCGCGGCGCGGGGCGCGGTGCAGGCCGGGAAAGCGCAGCTCGTCGAGCGCCGTGTCGGCGGCGCGGGCGCGGCCGTACTCGGAGGACAGGCCGGGCAGCACTTCGGTGTCGCCGCGCGCCTCGATCCACGGCTGGCGCAGCGCGGGCAGGCCGGAGCGGATGTCGATCTTGGCGGCCGGGTCGGTGTAGGGGCCCGAACAGTCATAGACGAAGATCGGCGGGTTGGGTTCGGCGCCGAAGGAGGCCGGGGTGTCGCTCTGGGTGATCTCGCGCATCGGCACGCGGATGTCCGGGCGCGAACCCTCGACGTAGATCTTGCGCGAGTTGGGCAGCGGGGCGATCGCGGCCGCATCCACATGGGCCGTGGCGGCGATGAATTTCTCGGTGGCGTTCATGGGCTGAGTCTCCTGGGGGGTGGTCTGTTTATGTGTGAGTGTGCAAATGCCGCTCGTCCTCGGGGCGGCCTGGGGCTGTGCCTTCAGGGTGACTTCTGCGAGCGTCGCCACAGGGCATGGAAGTGATGCACAGGGCCGTGACCGCTGCCGACGGCGAGTTCGCCCGCATGTGCGATGGCACCGAGCAGCCACTGGCGTGCATGGCGCACGGCGGCCTCGACCGGGTGCAGCTGCCCCTTGGCTTGCGGCAGCAGCGCCGCGATTGCCGAGCTGAGCGTGCAGCCGGTGCCGTGGGTGTTCTTGGTGTCGATGCGCGGCGACGACAGTTCGACCATGCGATCGCCGTCGAACAGCAGGTCGACCAGGTCGTTGCCGGGCAGGTGGCCACCCTTGAGCATTACCCAGCGTTCGGAAGACAGCGGTAGCAACTCGCGCAGGCGCTCGGCGGCGCGGTACATTTCCTTTACCGTGTCCGGCGCGCGCTGTTCGAGCAGCACGCCCGCCTCGGGGAGGTTGGGCGTGATCATGAACGCCTGTGGGAAGAGCGCCTCGCGCATTGCCGAGATCGCGCTGCGGGCGAGCAGGCTGTCGCCGCTCTTGGCGACCATCACGGGGTCGAGCACCACATTGGCTGCCTGCCAGTGTGCCAGGCGCTCGGCAACGGTGGTCGTGACCTCTGCGCTGCCGAGCATGCCGATCTTGGTGGCGTGAAGTTGGACATCGCCGAACAGGGTGTCGATCTGCAGGCGCAGGAAGTCGGTCGGCGGCACGTGTACGCCAGCCACCCCCTGAGTGTTCTGAGCGGTCAGTGCGGCGACGACACCGCAACCGTAGGCGCCCAGTGCCGAGAAGGCCTTGAGATCGGCGAGCACGCCGGCGCCGCCCGAGGGGTCGACGCCCGCGATCGAGACGACATTGACAATGGCGGAAGCGGCGCCGCTGGCTCCGGAGGGGGTGTTGCGGGTATGCATGGATACGTTTCCCTACGCCGGTATGAGCCGGATCAGGTTCAAAGGGTCTTTCTCAGCCCCGTGCTGCGGGCACCCCTAACGAGATCGCCGCACGATACTGGATGCGTCAGCATGTGGCAAGGTGCTCAAGATATCGCCGAAATGGTCGTTTAGCATCGTGCCAGCCGAATTTGCTCAGTGCCCATGAAGCCCATCCGACTCCTGCTCGCCGCCTGCTTACTCGCCCAGCCCATGCACGCCGTGCTTGCGGCTGACTGGCAGCTCGTGTTGAGCGACCGTAATCGCCGCATCGAGATCGACCGCGACAGCATCCTGTCTTCGGATGCGGGCACGAAGATCTCTTGGGGACGTGTCGTGCTGACGACGGACGAGGCACGCAGCGCAGGCTACGCGATGATCAAGGCGCTCAACCGCTACGATTGCCGAAACCGCAGCTTTACCACGATCAAGCGCGTCTACGTCGATGCCGCGGACAATATCCTCCGCGAGGAGGCTGTGGATGGGGCGTCGGTCATGGTTACGCCTAATTCCGTGGACGAGCGCATGTGGCGGGAGGTATGCGATCCGCCCAGTGCCGCAGAGTTGCTCAAGCTCGCCAACGAGGCGGCTCGGCTTGCTGCACCGGCTGCCGCGCCAGTTGCCAATGCCGCTCCTGCGCCGCCGCCTGCCCGGCCTGCCGCTGCAGTGCCGCCGGCCGCGCCTGCCGCCATTGCAGTGGCGCCGGCTACCGTGCAGCCTCCGGTATCGGCCCCGGGGCCATCCGTGCCGCCGGTGCAGCCAGCGCCGCCGGTGACGCCTGCCGCGGCGCCGATGCCGCCCGCTGCTTCGGCGCCGCCCGCTCCGGCGCCGGTTGCCGTGGCTGCGGAGCCTGCTCCTTCACTTCCCGAGCCCGTGGTTCGCATCCCCGCGAAATTCGCCTCAGGCACCATTCGCACTGGGGACGCGTCCCCTGCCACGCAGGAGGCGCAGCCCTCCATTTTGCCGGCACTGCCCCGCATTGGCCCGTCACAGGGGGCGGCCGCGCAGGTGTCGACGCCCTCTCCGACGCCCTCTCCGACGCCCTCTCCGACGCCCTCTCCGACGCCCGCTTCGGCGCCTGTATCGGCGCCTGCTCCGCGGAGCGAGGCTACCGCTTCACGGCCGGCGTCCGCTGCAGCCGTCGCGCAGCCCGCTCCCCGTTCATCCGCGGCTACGCCCCAGCGGCCAGTCACCCGTCCGCCCGAACCGCGCACGCCAGTGCGCACCGAGCCGGTCAGGCCGCGATTGCCCGCCGACGGCGGCGCAGCGGAGCGCGCCCGTATCGCGCGTGCCGCTGAGCAGTCCGTCGGCGAGCGTGGTGGCGTCCGTGTGACACGGCCGGCGCTCGAGCCCAGCTGGAGTTACGCGGGTGAGACTGGCCCCGAGCATTGGGCCGCGTTGCGGCCGGAGTGGCGCCTGTGCGCAGAGGGGCGGCGTCAGTCGCCGATCGACCTGCGCGACGGCATCGCTGTGGATCTGGCGCCTGTCGAGTTCGATTACCGCCGCAGCGGATTTCGCATCCGCGATACCGGAAACACCCTTCAGGTGGATGTGGGCGAGGGCCTGAGCATCGTGGTGCGCGGCACCCGCTACGCGCTCGAGCGCTTCACGCTGCATCGTCCCTCGCAGGATCGCATCGGCGGCATGGCGCACGACATGGCCATGTATCTGGAGCACCGCAGCGAAGACGGGCAGGTTGCGATTCTGTCCTTGTTGCTCGAGGCTGGGGATACGCCCAACGAGGTGTTGCAGACTATTTTCAACAATCTGCCGCTGGATCGCGGACGGGCGTTCGCGCCTGACGCCGTGCTCGATCTGCCTTCGATGGTGCCGTCGAATCCGGGGCATTTCCTCTACATCGGCTCACTCCCTGCGCCTCCCTGCACCGAAGACGTACTTTGGGTGGTGATGAAGCAGCCGGTGCCGATCTCCCATGACCAACTCGCGGTCTTCGCGCGCCTCTATCCCCGCAACGGCCGGCCCATCCAGCCGCACAACGGTCGTCTGCTGCTCGAGTCACGCTGATTGCTCCGTTCGGATGTGCCTTGGTGACATGCAGCGGATCGCGCTGCAGCATCTGCGCTAGAATGCCAAGGTTTTGGCCTTCCGGATAACGCTATCCATTAGCGTGTGCTAATATATTGCATGGAGTCCCCGATGAACTTCGAGAAAGCGCGCTTCAACATGGTCGAGCAGCAGATCCGCCCCTGGGAGGTGCTGGATCAGGATGTGCTCGACCTCCTGATGACCGTCAAGCGCGAGGAGTTCGTGCCCAAGGCGCATCGCGAACTGGCGTTCGCCGATGTCGAGATTCCCATTGGCTGCGGCCAAGTGATGCTCAAGCCTGTCATCGAGGGCAAGGTGTTGCAGGCGCTGCGCGTTGCCAAGGGTGATTCGGTGCTCGAGATCGGCACCGGCTCGGGCTATTTTGCCGCCCTGCTCGCGGCGCGCTGCGACTGGGTGCGCACGATCGAGATCGAGCCGGAGCTGGTCAGGCTCGCTGGCGCGAACCTCGAGCGCAATGGTGTCGACAACGTGGTCGTCATCCAGGGCGACGGTGTCGCGGGCTGGCCCGAGCGCGCGCCCTACGATGTCATCGTGGTCTCCGGTGGGCTGCCGTTCGTACCTCAGGCGCTGCTCGAGCAACTCAAGGTCGGCGGCCGTCTGTTCGCGTTCGTTGGCGAGGCGCCGGTCATGAAGGCGCGGCTGGTCACCTGCGAAGCCGAGGGGCGTTTCCGTACCGAGGACATCTTCGAGACCGTCGTGCCCATGATCAGCAACGCCGCGCGCGGCGAGACTTTCAGTTTCTGAGCCCGCCATGCACCAGATCACTCCAGTGCAGCTTGCCGAGCGCCTCGCGGAATCAGAGCAGGGACTGCCGCTGCTGCTCGACGTGCGCGAGCCTTGGGAGTTCGAGATCTGTCACATCGACGGCTCGGTGCTGATGCCGATGGCAAGTGTCCCCGCGCGCGTCGGCGAACTCGACCGCGACCGCGAGACCATCGTTGTCTGCCACCATGGCGGGCGCAGTGCCCAGGTATGCGTCTTTCTGCAGCGCCAGGGCTTCAGTAATGTGATCAACCTGGCAGGTGGCGTGGCTGGCTGGGCAGCGCAGGTCGACCCGCGCATGCCGCAGTACTGATGCCACGCCCTGGATGAGGCAAGGAGCGGAGGTTCGGATGAAGCGACTGTTGGCGGTGTGCATCGCAGGCTTGTTCTCGGCCGGTGCAATGGCAGCGGATCTGATGCAGGCTTATCAGGATGCGCTGGCCAACGATGCGCGCCTTGCCGCTGCACGTGCCGAGCTCGAGGCCGGCCGGGAGCGTGTCGTTCAGGGCCGTGCTGGCTTGCTGCCGCAGATCGGCCTGTCGGCCAACACGACCTGGAACGATTCCGAACTGCGCTCTACCAGTGGCAGTCTTGAGCGCAGCTACAACAGCAATGGCTACGGCGTGCAGCTCACCCAGCCGCTGTTCCGCTGGCAAAACTGGGTACAGTACAAGCAGGGCGAACTGCAGACTGCGCTGTCCGAAACCCAGTTCGGCATCGCCCGCCAGGATCTCGTGCTGCGGGTCGCGGAAGCCTATTTCAATGTGCTGATTGCCCAGGATGCGCTCGCAGCCGTGGACCAGTTGCGCGCCGCTGCAGCCGAGCAGCTTGAACTGGCGCGAACGAGCTTCGAAGTTGGCACGGTCACCATCACCGACGTGCACGAGGCGCAGTCGCGCTTCGATCTTGCCTCGGCACAGGAGATCGCTGCTGCAAACCAGCTCGAGGTCGCGCGCCAGACGCTGGCGCAGATCATTGGCAAGGAGCCGGGGGGGCTTTCCGGCTTGCGCGAGGGGGTGGCGCTCCAGCGTCCGCAGCCCGACAACATCGCCGACTGGGTGGCTGCCGCTGAATCCGGCAGCTTTGGCGTGCAGGCGAGGCAGTTGGCACGCGAGATCGCCGTGCGCGAAGTCGAGCGTCAGCGTGCCGGCCACCTTCCGACCATCGATGTGGTTGCCTCGCATGGCGTGAATCATCGTCCGCAGCCCTCGACCGACCGTGCCGAGGCGAGTGCCATCGGCGTGCAGCTGAACATGCCGCTCTACGCCGGGGGTAGGGTGTCTTCGGTAACGCGCGAAGCAGCCGCGCTGCGAGTGAAGGCCGATGCCGAACTCGATGATGCGCGCCGCAGCGCTGCGCTCGCGGCGCGTCAGGCCTGGCTCGGCGTGACCAGCGGCATGGCGCAGGTGCGGGCGCTGGAGGCGGCGCGGGTTTCGTCCACTTCGGCGCTCGAGGCCAACAAGCTTGGCTACGAGGTTGGCGTGCGCATCAACATCGATGTGCTCAATGCGCAGACTCAGCTTGCCGACACCCTGCAACAGCTGTCGCGCGCGCGCTATGACACCCTGCTCGCTCAACTGCGCCTGAAGGCGGCCGCTGGAACGCTCGGCGAGGACGATGTGCAGGCGATCAACGCGCTGCTGGCGCCCTGAGTCCCGGGCGCGGAGCGGGCGACTGCACCTGCAGTCCGCGTAGCAGCTCGATGGTGCGTCGCGTCGCCCCTTGGTGCTGCGTGGCGAAGGCGCGTCCGGCCGCAGCCATCTGCGCGCGCATGTCCTCATCGCCCAGCACGGCCAGTGCGGCGGCGATGCCGTCCGCGGCGTCCTTGGCCCGGCGCGCTGCGCCGGTGCGCACAGCCTCTTCGGCCACCTGCATGAAGTTGAAGGTATGCGGGCCGACGACCACCGGCGTGCCCACGGCGCAGGCTTCGATCAGGTTCTGGCCGCCCAGCGGCAGCCAGCTGCCGCCGATCAGCGCCACGTCGGCTGCGGCGTAGTAGGCGAACATCTCGCCCATCGAGTCCCCGAGCAGGATCCGCGTGTCCGCTTCGATCGCCTCCTCGGCGCTGCGTCGCTGCAGTTTTACGCCGCGGCCGGCGACGAGGCGGGCGACCTCGTCGAAGCGCTGTGGGTGGCGGGGTACGAGTAGCAGCAAGGCTTTTTCCGGTGCCAGGCGGACGAAGGCGTCGATCAGCAGCGCTTCCTCGCCTTCGCGGGTGCTTGCGGCGAGCACGACCGGGCGCTCGCCTGCGCGTTCCCGCAGCTGGGTCGCGAGCGCCAGTGCCGCCGCGGTGGGTGTGACGTCGAACTTGATGTTGCCAGTGACGCTGACACGCGCTGCGCCGAGCTGCTGCAGGCGCGCAGCGTCGGCGGCCGTTTGCGCGCCGATCACGTCGAGAGCCTTCATGGTCAGGCCAGTCAGCACTGGCGCGCGCGCGTAGCGCCGCGCCGAGCGTTCCGACAGGCGAGCGTTGGCGAGCATCACGGCAACGCGGTTGTGGCGGCAGGCGGCGAGCAGATTCGGCCACAGCTCGGTTTCCATGATTACGCCGAAGCTCGGGCGGAAGTGACGCAGGAATCGTTCTGCAAGGCAGCCCAGGTCATAGGGCAGGTAGGCGCGCAGCACGCGGGCGTTGCTGCCGAACAAGGCCCTGGAGGTCTCGCGGCCGGTGGGTGTCATGTGCGTGATCACGACGCTGTGCTCGGGCCAGGCTTCGAGCAGGGCACGCACCAGTGGTTCGGCCGCGCGCGTTTCGCCCACCGAGACGGCGTGCACCCAGATCACCGGGCCGGGCGCGCGTACGCGGTAGCTCGCGAAGCGCTCGCCGAGGTGGCGGATGTAGCCGGGCTGGCGGCGTGCCCGCCACAACAGCCTGAGCAGTACGAAGGGCAGTGCGAGGAGCCAGAGCAGGGTGTAAGGCAGGCGGGTCAGCATCGATCACGGACTGAAGGCGACTGCGCAAGTATAAGCAAGGATGGTGGTCGAGGTCCGTGCATCGGCATGCGTGCGGCGTCACTGCCGCTGCAAGACCTCTGTCACACGTGCGCACGGATCTACATGCGATAATCCGCCCCTGATCCCACTCCTCGCTCATGCACTCCCAATGAAGATTCTCGTAACTGGTGCCGCCGGTTTCATCGGCATGCACACGACCGAGCGCCTGCTCGCTCGCGGTGACCAGGTGGTCGGACTGGACAACCTCAACGACTACTATGACCCCTCGCTCAAGGAGGCGCGACTCGCCCGGCTTGCGCCGCATCCGCAGTTCCGCTTCGTGAAGCTGGACGTGGCCGATCGTGCGGGCATGGAGCGCCTGTTCGCTGAGGAGGGCTTCGATCGTGTGATCCATCTCGCGGCCCAGGCCGGCGTGCGCTACTCGCTGCAGAACCCGCATGCCTACGTCGATAGCAATCTCGTCGGCTTCATGAACATCCTCGAGGGTTGCCGCCATGCGCGCGTCAAGCACCTGGTGTATGCCTCGAGCTCCAGCGTCTATGGCGGCAACACCAAGATGCCGTTCGCCGAGCGCGACAGTGTCGATCACCCGGTCAGCATCTACGCGGCGACCAAGAAGGCCAACGAGCTGATGGCGCACACATACAGTCACTTGTATGGGCTGCCGACCACCGGCCTGCGCTTCTTCACCGTCTATGGCCCCTGGGGCCGGCCTGACATGGCCTTGTTCCTGTTCACAAAGGCCATCCTCGAGGGGCGGCCGATCGACGTCTTCAATCATGGGCGCATGAAGCGCGACTTCACCTATGTGGACGACATCGTCGAGGGCGTGCTCCGCACCCTCGACCGCGTTGCCGCGCCGGATCCCGCCTTCGACGCCGACCAGCCCGATCCGGGCACGAGCAACGTGCCCTACCGCGTCTTCAATATCGGCAACCATGACCCGGTCGAATTGATGGAGTTCGTTTCGGCGATCGAGGGCGCGCTTGGCATGACGGCGCAGAAGAACTTCATGCCGCTTCAGGATGGCGACGTGCCGGCCACGTACGCCGACACGGCAGCGCTCAACGCCTGGACCGGCTTCGCGCCTGCGACCAGCGTCAAGGACGGGGTTGCGCGCTTCGTCGCCTGGTACCGCGACTACTACCGGGTCTGATCCCGCGCAGCACCCGCAACGATGGCCACCTACGCGATTGGAGACATCCAGGGCTGCCATACCCCGTTTGCGCGCATGCTGGACCTGGTGCATTTCGACCCGGCGTGCGATCGCTTGTGGATCGTGGGCGACCTGGTCAACCGCGGCCCGGAGTCACTGCGCGTGTTACGCGCGCTACGCGACCTCGGTGATGCTGCGGTGGTTGTGCTCGGCAACCATGATCTCTACCTGCTGATGATCGCAGCCGGCCTCAAGCGCCGCCTGGGCGATGACACCTTGTACCAGGTGCTCGAAGCGCCTGACCGCGATGAGCTTTTGCATTGGCTGGCGCGGCGGCCTCTGATGCATGTGGCGGGTGATCACGTGCTGGTTCACGCCGGGCTGCTGCCCGGATGGACTGTGACGCGCGCGCGTGCGCTTGCCCAGGAAGTCAGCGACACGCTTGCCGGGCCGAAGGCCAGGGATTTCCTGCTTCAGCTCGCGGGTAACCGTCCGGAGCGCTGGTCGGACAAGCTCAAGGGTTGGGATCGCCTGCGTGTGATCGTCAATGCACTGACGCGGTTGCGCTTCTGTTCGGCGGACGGGCGTATGGACCTCAGCGCGAAGGGGGCGCCGCACAAGGCGCCGGCGGGGATGATGCCCTGGTTCCGGGTGCCCGACCGCTTCAGCCGCACGCACACGATCGTCTGTGGCCACTGGTCCGCACTCGGCTTCTATCGCGAGCCTGGGCTCATCGCGCTCGATTCGGGGTGTGTGTGGGGCGGCAAACTTACTGCACTGCGCATCGAGGATGACGCCGTGTTTCAGGTCCCGGGCTGAGTGCCGGACGCGGGGGCTGCCCTTGGCTGCTCCGCGTCGGCTGGCAGTTCGAGGGCGGCAACGATCAGGGAGCGTGCAAGACGCGCCAGTTCTCTGCGGTCCGTGCCGTCACCGGTCGGTAGCGGTGCGGCGACGCAGACCCGGGCGACGATGACCGGTGTGGAGATGATGTTGCGCACGCACTGGCCCAGGCTAAGGTCGCCGTCATAGGCCGGTGCGCGCGTGTAGCGGCCGTCTGCCGTCTGGTAGCGCAAGGCGAGGGTCTGCACGGGGTGCTTGCACGCGATCGCCGGTTGCAGCAGTGCGCCGTGAAAGTGCAGCACCTGCGAGCCGTCGGTTGTCGTCCCCTCAGGAAAGATCGCCACGTTGCAGCCGGTCTCGAGCAGGGCAGCCGTTTCCATGTTGATGATGCGGGCGTGGCCGCGGCTGCCGCGGCGCAGGAAGATGGTGTCGTTGCGTGCGGCCAGCCAGCCGATTGCCGGCCACTGACGCACTTCGGCCTTCGAGACGAAGGCGGCAGGAGCGAGCGCGTTGATGACGAAGATATCCACCCAGGAGATGTGGTTGGCGACCAGCATGCAGCCCGGCGCCACCGCCTCACCCTCGTGCTCGAGCCGAATCCCGAGCGTGCGCAGCAGGCCGCAGGACCAGCGCTGGCGCAGACGCTGGTGGCTAGTGCGCCCGCAGAACGGGAATACCAGCGCGATCGTCAGCAGGCCGAGCAGCAGGTGGAGGCCCAGGCGCAGCGCGCGCCAGGCGCGCAGCGTGGGCGATGCCACGGCAGGCCGGACGGTCGCTGCCTGTGCTGCAATGGCGTCGCGAGCCTCGGTTGCGGCCTGCTCGATCTCGGGTGGTGTCGCGGGCGTGTTCAGTCTTTGCGTCCCAGGAAGTGCTTTGCGTAGCGGCCATCGACCTTGCCCATCGGCATCAGGATCGGCAGGTCTGCGGTGTTGAAGTCGGGATCCCAGGCCGGCTCGCCGCAGATCCACGCCCCGGCGCGCAAGTAGCCCTTGACCAGCGGCGGTGCCTCTGCCGGCAGGTCGTGGCGCAGGGCGTCGAGCGGCAGCGCGCAGCGCGGGAACACGTGGTATTCGAGCGGCGCGAGATGCTTGTCGCGGAGCTGATTATACAAGCTGGCCGCAGCATGGCCGCCGTCGGCCATGCTGACCGAGGCGCAGCCGATCAGGTAGCCGTAGCCGCCTTCCTGCATGTAGCGCGCGAGCCCGGACCACAGCAGGGCGATGACCGCGCCACTGCGGTAATCGGCGTCGATGCAAGAGCGCCCGATCTCGACCAGGTTGCCGCGCAGGTGCTGCAGGCGGGTGAGGTCGAACTCGTTCTCCGAGTAGTAGCCGCCAACCTTGCGCGCTGCGGCCGGAGACAGGATGCGATAGGTGCCGACGATGCGCCCGGCATCCTCATCGCGTACGATCAGGTGCTCGCAGAACGGGTCGTAGATGTCGCGATCCACGCCCGGGCTGCGCGGGTTGAGTCGTGCGCCCATCTCGTCCGCGAACACGCG
This sequence comes from Thauera sp. 27, assembly GCF_000310125.2. Taxonomy (NCBI): domain Bacteria; kingdom Pseudomonadati; phylum Pseudomonadota; class Betaproteobacteria; order Rhodocyclales; family Zoogloeaceae; genus Thauera; species Thauera sp. 27. The sequence continues at coordinate 94,536 of NZ_AMXB01000004.1, read as the reverse complement.
GTAGCGCAGCTTCTGCGCTTCGAGGATCTCCGTTTCGCAGGTGGCGAGACCAACGTGAAGGTTGCGCGACTTGCGCGCATTCGCGTCCTGGCGGGGCTTGATGTGCTGGAGCATGGCAGGCTTCCGTCCTGTTCTGATGGACGCATTCTCGAGAGCCTGCGTTGCGATGCAGTGACGCCCTGATTACGATGCGGTGACGACAAACCAGCATGGAGAACTGAAAGCATGGAGAACTGCGTGTTCTGCCGCATCGTCAGCGGCGAGCTGCCTGCCTCGAGGGTGTACGAGGATGAGAATACCCTGGTCATCATGGATATCCAGTCGGTCAATCCTGGGCACATGTTGGTGCTGGTGAAGCCGCATCGGGCAAACGTGTACGCGCTCGAGGACGAGCTGGCCGGCGCTGCCATGCGCACCGCAGCGCGCATGGCGCGTGCGGTCAAGAAGGCTTTCGGCTGTGAAGGCGTGACCTTGCTGCAGGCGAACGAGCCGGCCGGCGCCCAGACGGTATTTCATTTCCACATCCATGTGCTGCCACGCTGGGAGGGCGACGGCATGGCGCTCGCCTGGCCGGCCAAGAACCCGCCGCGCGAAGCGCTGGAGGAAATGGCGATCCGCCTGCGTGCTGTGCTCGCCGACGCTTGATGTCGGCCTGGAGATGTGCGCGGGGCTTGGCGATGCAGGGGTGATTGCCGGCAGTCGGCAACTCGCGGCGCACATCGTCCCATGCAGGCGCGGCGCCAGTGCAGCCATTTTGGGATAATCGCGGTTTTCCCATCCTGGTCCCCCAAAAATGTCCATTCTCGTCTGCGGATCGGTCGCTTACGACTCGATCATGGTGTTCCCCGATCGCTTCAAGCACCACATCCTCCCCGACCAGATCCACATCCTGAACGTGTCCTTCCTGGTACCCGACATGCGCCGCGAGTTTGGGGGATGCGCGGGCAACATCGCCTACAGCCTCAAGCTGCTGGGCAGCGATCCGCTGATCATGGCGACGGTCGGCGAGGATGCCGGGCCTTATCGGGCACGCATGCGGGCGCTGGGGCTGCGTGAGGATCACGTACGTGAGGTGCCGGGGACGTTCACCGCGCAGGCCTTCATCACCACCGATCTTGACGACAATCAGATCACCGCGTTCCATCCGGGAGCGATGTTCCACTCTCATCTCAACGACGTTCGCGAGGCGCAGGGCGTGCGTCTGGGTATCGTGTCGCCGGATGGTGCCGATGGCATGCTGCGCCATGCAGCCGGTTTCGCCGAGGCGGGCGTGCCGTTCGTCTTCGATCCGGGTCAGGCGCTGCCGATTCTCGGTAGCGAAGCGTTACTGAATTGCCTGCAACAGGCGCGCTACTGCACGGTCAATGACTACGAGGCCCGCCTGATGTGCGACAAGACCGGGCGCAGCGAAGAGGCGTTGGCGCGCGAGGTCGAGGCGCTGGTTGTCACACTGGGTGCGGAGGGTTCGCGCATCCACTGGCGCGGCGAGTTGATCCATGTGCCGGCGGTGCCGGCCACGGCGGTCATTGACCCGACGGGCTGCGGTGACGCCTACCGGGCGGGCCTGTTGCACGGTCTGGTAAACGACTGGGACGTATTGAAAAGCGCGCGCCTGGCTGCCGTCATGGGTGCAATCAAGATTGCTCATCGTGGAGGGCAGAACCACCAGCCGACGCGCGCCGACATTGCCGCCCGCTTTGCAGCGGCATTTGGGGAGGAGCTATGGTGAATCACAAGGGATTGAAGTTGCGTGCTGCGGCAGGCGCGATCGTTGCGGTACTGGTGCTGGGCGGATGCGCTCAAGGGCTCGGTGGCGGTACCTATTCGCGTACCGAGGCGCGGCGGGCGATGACGGTGCAGTTCGGCACGGTCGAGTCGGTGCGCGGTGTTCAACTGGAGGGTACGAAGTCGCCGGTTGGTACCGTTGCCGGGGCTGCGGTGGGGGGTATTGCCGGCAGTACGATAGGCGGTGGCCGCGGCCAGGCTGTGGCCACCGTGATTGGCGCGGTGGCGGGTGGGGTGGCTGGCTCCGCCCTGGAGGAGGGGATGACGCGGACTCCCGGCGTGGAGGTTACCGTGCGGCTGGACAACGGACAGTTCCTTGCTGTCGTGCAGGCCGATGAGGGTGAGCGTTTGCGGCCGGGTGAGCGTGTGCGGGTGCTGCGCGACGGCGGGACGACGCGCGTGACGCGCTGACTGCGGCTCGTCCCTGACGAGGGCGGCGCTGCAATGCAGCCCCTCGGCGCTTCAGGGGAAGAACGCGTAGATGCGGTAGCCGGTCGGCGCTAGCCCCGGCGCCGCGAACGGAATACGCAGGCCGACCACGTTGCGTGCTGGAAAGGCCGGCGCCACCTGTCCGGCGGGTAGCCAGTCGGAAGGGGCCAGGACCCGGCGCGAGATCGGGTTGTCGCCAGCGTCGGTCAGCGTCAGCTCGAGATGGGGCCACTGCTGAGGGTAGTCGGCGCGGTTGTTGAGCGTCGCATGCAAAAGGTAGTGGCCCGGGCGTCCGGGTTCGGACTGCAGGTCCGAAGAGTCGATCGCGATGCGGTCGGCATCGCGCGGGTAGGGGACGGTGCAGCCGGCATGGGCGCAGGCTGCACTCAGGACTGTGCGCAGGCCTGGTAGGTCGCGGGCGATTTCAACGCGGTACAGATAGGTCAGCTGTGCGCCCAGCAGGAAGAGCAGCACGGTGAAGGCGAGCGTCGCGGCCGCGCGTGCGGCCGGGTGGGGTGTGTGCCTGGGCTTGCCATACGTTGCGTCCAGGCGGCGGATGTCGTCGTCCGAATGCAGGCCTTCGTCGATCGGCAGAGCACGTTGCGCTGCAGCGTCCGCTGCGAGGCGTGGTTCCGCCCTCGCAAGGGTGCGATCCATGGCGCGCTCGAATGCTTCGTCATGCGCAAAGGGCGCAGCGGCGAGCTGATCTCCCGGCGCTGCATCGATGCCCGCTTCATGAAGCGCTTCGGTTCCGCGCCTGCCGCTGCGCAATACCCCGGGCATTGGCGTGGGTGCGGTGCGTCTTTCGTCCTGGCTGTCGTGCCCGAGGGGGCTCGCCTGGCTGGTGGTCGACACGTCCGCTGCCGGCCACACAGGAGGCAGCGGGTCGTGTCGCTGCTGTACCGGCGCGGGTGCAGTGTCGAAAGCCGGATCGAAAGCCGGATCGAAAGCCGGATCGAAAACCGGATCGAAAACCGGATCGAAAACCGGATTGAAAACCGGATCGAAGGCGAGTGGCGCCTCTACCGGATCCGTCTTGCTGTCGGCAGGCGGTCGGGCGGGGGGCTGCGTGGGGGCATCGGGCGGGTCCGGCAAATGGAAATCGGGAATCTCGAAGTCGAGCCCGATACCTGCGGAAGGTTCTTCCGTCCGCCTGCCGCCGAGGGCGAAGAATGCCTCCCCGGTCCGCTCGGTACCTTCTCGTGCCTGTAGGGCGCCGTCCTGGCGGGACGCGGGGGCTGCCGTCGAGTCGGTGCCGTGGGCGTGATCGTGAGTCGCGCCGGCAGGCGGTGCCTCGATTGCGTGCTCAGGCGCGTTGAAGGGGTGAAAGCAATGGCCGCAGCGGACCTCTCCACGCCTGGCGTGCAACTGCTCCGGCCGCAGCCGGAACACCGTCTGGCAGGCGGGGCAGCGCGTGAGCATCATGGCCTGGGGCGCTGTCCTTCCAGGCGTATCCAGCCATCCAGGCTGCCGCCTACGTGCAGTGTGATGAAGGGCGCCCAGGCTTCGATCACCTGCTCGGCCTGGGTCTCGAGAACGCCCGAGAGGGCGACCCGCCCGCCCGCGGCGACGCGAGCCGCGATTGCCGGGGCCAGCACGCACAATGGGTTGGTGAGGATGTTGGCGACGACGAGATCGAAGTGTTCATCGAGCGGTACCGCGGAGTGCTGCAGCCGCATGTCAACGGCATTGCGGGCGGCATTGTCCTGCGCTGCTTCCACGGCTTTGGCGTCGATGTCGACGCCGATGACGTCCCCTGCGCCGAGCTTGGCAGCAGCAATGCCGAGGATGCCGGAGCCGCAGCCGTAGTCGAGCATGCTGCAGCCTGGGGTGACCGCATCGCACAGCCACTGCAGGCACAGCCGGGTAGTCGGGTGCGAGCCGGTGCCGAAGGCCATGCCGGGATCGAGCTCGATGTTGATCGCGTTCGCGTCTGGTGCCGCATGCCAGGACGGCACGATCCACAGCCGGTCGGTGATGCGGATGGGGTCGAACTGACTCTGCGTGAGCTGCACCCAGTTCTGCTCCGCAATCTTCTCGGTCGTGAATGGCGGAACTGCACCCAGGCCGGCAGCTTGCGCGGCTTCTGCCAGCATGGCGGCGAGCGCGTCGCCGGCGGTGTCGCCATCGAACAGCGCGATCACCCGGCTGTGGTCCCACAGTCCGGTGGGCAGGTGCCCGGGTTCGCCGAATTGCGGCTTCTCCGCCTCGGTGCCGGCGTCCGCATCCTCGATCGAGACCGACAGCGCGCCGGCCTCCATCAGGGCGTCGGACAGGGCCTCTGCCTTGTCGGCGTCGGCCTGCAGGGTGACGGAGATCCACATTGCCGCCTTACTCCTTGACTTCGCTGCGGTCGGCGAGCTTGTGCTCGAGATAGTGGATGCTGGTGCCGCCCTCGATGAAGCGCGGGTCGAGCATCAGCGTCTGGTGCAGCGGGATGTTGGTCTTGATGCCCTCGACCATCATCTCGGAGAGCGCGATGCGCATGCGGCGGATCGCCTGGTCGCGTGTGTCACCGTAAGTGATCAGTTTGCCGATCATCGAGTCATAGTGCGGCGGCACCATGTAGCCGTTGTAGACGTGCGAGTCCACGCGCACACCCGGGCCGCCCGGCGTATGCCAGTTGGTGATGCGTCCCGGCGAGGGGGTGAACTTGAACGGGTCCTCGGCGTTGATCCGGCATTCGACCGCGTGGCCGCGGAACTCGATGTCACGCTGGCGGAACCACAGCTTCTCGCCGGCAGCGATGCGGATCTGGGCCTGCACGATGTCGATGCCGGTGATGAGCTCGGTGACCGGGTGCTCGACCTGCACGCGGGTATTCATCTCGATGAAGTAGAACTCGCCGTTCTCGAACAGGAACTCGAAGGTGCCTGCGCCGCGGTAGCCGATCTTGCGGCAGGCCTCGGCGCAGCGCTCGCCGACCTGGGCGATCAGCTTGCGGTCGATGCCGGGCGCAGGGGCCTCCTCGATCACCTTCTGGTGGCGGCGCTGCATGGAGCAGTCGCGCTCGCCCAGATAAACCGCGTTGCCGTGTTGGTCGGCCAGCACCTGGATCTCGACGTGGCGTGGGTTTTCGAGGAACTTTTCCATGTACACCACCGGGTTGCCGAAGGCCGCCTGGGCTTCGGCACGGGTGGTGGTCACCGCATTGTGCAGCGCGGCTTCGGTGTGCACGACACGCATGCCGCGCCCGCCGCCGCCGCCGGCGGCCTTGATGATGACGGGGTAGCCGATGGCGCGTGCGATCTTGACGATCTCCTTCGGGTCATCGGGCAGGGCGCCTTCCGAGCCGGGCACGCAGGGTACGCCTGCCGCTTTCATCGCGTCCTTGGCCGACACCTTGTCGCCCATCAGGCGAATGGTCTCCGGGCGTGGGCCGATGAAGACGAAGCCGGATTGCTCGACACGCTCGCCGAAGTCGGCGTTCTCGGACAGGAATCCGTAGCCGGGGTGGATGGCCTCGGCGTCGGTGACCTCGGCGGCCGAGATGATGGCCGGCACGTTGAGGTAGCTCAGCGTCGACGAGGCCGGGCCGATGCAGACGGATTCGTCGGCCAGGCGCACGTACTTGGCCTCGGTGTCGGCCTCGGAATGCACCGCGACGGTCTTGATGCCGAGCTCGCGGCAGGCGCGCAGGATGCGCAGCGCGATCTCGCCGCGGTTCGCGATCAGGATCTTCTCGAACATGGCAGGCTCAGCCGATTACGAACAGGGGCTGACCGTATTCGACCGGCTCGCCGTTGTCGACCAGGATGGCCTTGACGACGCCGCTGGCATCGGCCTCGATCTCGTTCATCAGCTTCATCGCTTCGATGATGCACAGGCGGTCGCCCTCATTCACGCTCTGGCCGACTTCGACCAGCGGCTTCGCGCCCGGTGCGCTGGCGCGGTAGAAGGTACCGACCATTGGCGACTTCACGATGTGGCCCTCGGGCAGGGCGTCAGCGGCTGCGGCCGGTGCCGCGCTGCTGGCGGCGGCGACAGGGGCTGCGGGTGCTTGCGCCGGAATCTGCGCGTAGTAGGCGGCAGGTTGGGCTGCGGCGGCATGCTTGGCGATACGGACCTTCTCTTCGCCTTCGGTGACCTCGAGTTCGGAGATGCCCGATTCCTGGACGAGGTCGATGAGTTTCTTCAGCTTGCGCAGATCCATGATGTTCTCCGTACGGGACCGCGGCACGATATTGCGCTGCACGGTTGGATGATTGATGGTTCGGTTCGGACGACGAATGGCGCCGGGCACGCAGGTGTGGCGCGAGCGCGCCGCTGATGCGGACCGCCCTGGCGAGGCTCAGAAAGATCGTCGTCGTGGGGGGCGAAGAGGCCTGTAGGGCGTGCTGCAGGCAGCAAAAGAGCCCTCTCGCCACGATCCGGATGGAAGCGTGGCGATACGTGCTTGCCGGCGGCTTGAGTGCTTCATGCCGGCAAGTTTGCCGTAAATGGCGGCACGTTGTCCACCTTTTGGCTGGAATCTGCGCAGCCTGAGGCGGGCTCAGGAGGGCAGGAGTGCGCGGATTTTGCGCTCGAGTTCCTCGCGGTGCAAGACGCCGAGCTTGATGTGGCGCACTTTTCCTTCGGTGTCGAGGATGACGGTGAACGGCAGGCCGCGGGCGGCGTTGCCGAAGCCTTCGGCAAGGTCAAGCACGTGGTTGCCGGCGATCAGCAAGGGGTAGGGGACGCGGAATTCCTCATTGAACGCGCGCACCTTTGCGGCCGAGTCGATGCTGATGCCGACGAACTGCACCGGCTCGTCCGCCAGCGCCTGGCTGGCTGCTGCGAAATCGGGGATCTCCTTGCGGCAGGGTGGGCACCAGGTCGCCCAGAAGTTGGCAACGACGACCTTGCCCTGCCACTGCGCCATGGCCTGCTCCTCGCCGTTGGTGTCTGGCAAGCGCAGGGCGAGCAGGGCGTCCACTGTGTCTTGGCTGACCGTGTGCATGCCCGCAGGTGCGATCTGGGATTGCTCGCGGTTGAGCAGAAAGCCGCCGGCTGCGGCGGCGATGGCGACTGTCGCGAACAGCGCGGCCTGGATCTTGCGTTTCATTCCTGGGGCGTTCCTTGTGTTGTGTGCTCGCCCGCGGCGAGTAGCGCTTCGACCTGCGCCAGGCGGGCGCGCTCCTGGCCGCGTCGGACGTTGCGCTCTGCCGACGAGGGATAGACCGAGACCTTCACCGGTACGTCGTTCCAGTCGAAGCTCAGCACCGCCTCGGGGGCGTGCGGCGCCGGGCGGCGTGGTTCGCGGTGGTCATAGGGCAGGTCGAGATTGAGGAAGAAGATCTCCACATCCTTGGTGCTCTCCGGGAAGATCTCGATCTCGAGTTCGGAGTAGCGGCCCGCAGTGCCATCGAGTGCGCCGCCGGTAAGGTAGGGGCGGAAGTCTGCGAGCAAGCGCATGACCTCGACAGCGACGCTGCGCATCTCGTGCAGGCGCTCGGGTTGCTCCTCGTCCTGGTACAGCGCCAGCCAGGCGCGCAGCTCGGTTTCTATCTCGGTGTTGTTGGGCAGGGCATCGGCGTCGGTGGCGCCGAGTTGCTTGGCGGCCTTGCGTTTGGCGAAGCCGAAGTCGCTGATGCCGTCCTCGGCCATCATGCGGGCAGCGAGCGCGGCGATTTCGCGTCTCAGGCCGCCGCTGCGGGATACGTGGGCATGTGAGGGCATGACGGGGCTCGGGTAAGATGCGCAGTCATTGTACACGGGCCGGTTTCATACGGATGACGGCCCTTCGGAGCACATTGCCTCATGCATATCCACATTCTCGGCATCTGCGGCACCTTCATGGGCGGGGTCGCCTTGCTGGCGCGCGCGGCAGGCCATACCGTCAGCGGTTGCGACGCCAACGTCTATCCGCCGATGAGCACCCAGCTCGAAGGGCAGGGTATCGGGCTGATCGAGGGCTATGACCCCGCCCAGCTCGAGCTCGAGCCTGACGTGTTCGTGATCGGCAATGCAGTGTCGCGTGGCAATCCGCTGCTGGAGGCGATTCTCGATCGTGGCCTGCCCTATGTTTCCGGCCCCCAGTGGCTGGCCGAGCATGTGCTTGCCGGGCGTTGGGTGTTGGCGGTCGCCGGTACCCACGGCAAGACGACGACGACATCGCTGCTGACCTGGATGCTGGAGGATGCGGGGCTCAATCCCGGCTTCCTGGTCGGCGGCGTGCCGCAGAATTTCGGCGTTTCGGCGCGCCTCACCGAGTCGCCATTCTTCGTCATCGAGGCCGATGAATACGACACCGCGTTCTGCGACAAGCGCTCCAAGTTCGTTCATTACCGGCCGCGCACCGTCATCCTCAACAACCTCGAGTTCGACCATGCCGACATCTTTGCCGACCTGGCCGCGATCGAGACACAGTTCCATCATCTGGTGAGGACGATTCCCGCCAGCGGGAGGGTCATCGCCAATGCCCGCGAGGACAGCCTGAGACGGGTTCTTGCGCGTGGCAACTGGTCCGAACTGGAGTGGTTCAATGACGCCGCCCAGTGGTCGGCGGCCGCGGGCGGGCGGGATGTCGAGGCGGTGTTCCGCCTGGCCGGGACGGAACTGGGCAGGGTGGAGTTGGCGCTGCCCGGCAGCCACAACCGTGAGAATGCACTTGCGGCGATCGCGGCGGCGCGTCACGTGGGCGTCACTCCGGCGCAAGCGATCGCCAGCCTGGCCGCTTTTCGCGGCATCCGGCGCCGGCTGGAGCTGCGCGGCAGCGAGCGGGGGGTGAGCGTGTATGACGACTTCGCTCATCACCCGACCGCGATCGCCCTCACCATCGATGGCCTGCGTCGGCGCGAGCCCGAGGGGCGTATCCTCGCGGTGCTCGAGCCGCGTTCCAACACCATGAAGCTCGGTGTCATGAAGGCGCAGCTGGCGGGCAGCCTGACAGCTGCCGATGCGGTGTTCTGCTACGGCCATGGCCTGGGCTGGGATACGGGCGAAGCACTCGCGCCGCTCGGCGCGCGCGCGCGCAGCTATGACGTGCTCGAGGCGCTTGTTGCCGACGTCGCGGCGATGGCGCGCGCCGGCGACCACGTGCTGGTGATGAGCAACGGCGGCTTCGGCGGTGTGCACCAGAAGCTGCTCGACGCACTCGGCAGCGTCGGCGCGCGCTGAGGCGTCAGCGCCGGGCGCCGGTCGGGTTGTCCAGGCGGCGGGCCTCATCGTCGCTGATGAACTCGAACACGCGCACCACCTTGCGCACGCCCTGGCTGGTGCGTGCCACCTCGGCGGCGGCGTCGGCCTCGGTGCGGGTGACGATGCCGAGCAGGAACACCACGTTGGCCTCTGTCACCACCTTGACGTGGTGCGCCGAGAAGCGCTTTGCATCGACAAAGCGGGCCTTGACGTTGGAGGTGATGAGCGCGTCGTTGGCGCGTGCGGTGAGCGTTGAGTTCGGGCCAACCACGACCTCGTTGATCACGCCGCGCACATGCTCCACTCCGGCCACGATGCCTTCGAGTTCGCCCAGCACGGTCGCGTTCGGCGCCTGGCCGGTGAGCAGCACGTTGCGGTTGTACGAGGTCACATTCACATTGACCGTGTTGCCGAAGCGCTGGCGGATGCGTCCCGACACCTTCCATTCGATGCTCTCGTCCTCGACGTAGGTGCCGCTCGTACGGCGATCCGACACCATGGCGGCGCCGGCTCCGACCCCGGTGGCGACGACCGGAAAGCAGCCCTGCAGCAAAGGGAGCGCGGATGCAGCGGCAAGGCCGAGCACAAGCGTGCGACGACGGCCATCGGCGGTTGCGGAGGCCGCGGACGGGGCGAGTGCTTGGGGGGGCGTCTTCATCAGTCTTCCACTCCTAGTAATAGACAGTCGATGCCGTCGCACAGGCAATGCAGGGTGAGCAGGTGAAGTTCCTGAATGCGGGCCCTGCGATCGGCAGGCGGGGAAATGTGGATGTCGGCGGGGCCGAGGCACTCGGCGATCCGCCCCGGCTTTCCGGAGGTGAGAGCGATCACGTGCATGTCGCGCTCGTGGGCGGCGTGGATCGCCTGCTCGATGCGCGCCGAGTCGGCACCCGTCGACAAGGTGATCAGGATGTCCCCAGGGTGGCCGAAGGCGTGGATCTGGCGTGCGAACATCGATGCCGCGTCGGGTTCGCCTGTGAGCGGCGCCAGCGTCGAGGTGTCCGCACTCAGCGCAAGGGCTGCAAGCGACGGTCGCTCGAGCTCGAAACCGTTGACCAGTTGTGCTGCAAAGCGGCGTGCATCTCCGGCGCAGCCGCTCCCCCCGCACACCAGAACCTTGCCGTTGTCGAGCAGACTGGCGGTGATGAGTTCTACCGCGCCTGCGATCGGTGCGGCGAGGAGTTCGAGCGCCTCCAGTGTGGTGCGCATGTTGTCCTCGAACTGCGCGGAGATGCGATCGATCAGATTCATGCTGCCAGTGTCGTCTGAAGGGCGTAAGAGTCTAGCACGGCCCCTCATGTCGCATTGAAGGCGCCGGGTAACCAAGTGATGCGATCGGCGGAGAGGTCGTCGAGAAGCACTGCGTCGAAACGGCAGGGGGCGTTCTGGAAGCGCCGTCCGGCGCCGTTGAGCCACCACTGGGCGGCGATCAGCACGCGGCGCTGCTTGGTAGGTGTGATGCTTTCCGCGGCGCCGCCAAAGCGTCCATTGGTGCGCAGGCGTACCTCGACGAACACGACATGGTTGCGATCGAGGCAGACGAGGTCCAGCTCGCCGCCTCGGCAGCGCACGTTGCGCGCCAGGGTGCGCAGCCCGTGCGCCTCGAGGTAGGTGCATGCGAGTGCCTCGGCGGCCGCGCCGCGCGCTTGCGCCGGTGTCCGGCGCCCGTCGATACTGTGCGCCTGCGCGCTCCGGTTCTTCTCCATGACAGCTTCCTTCCGCCTCCCCGATCATCCGCTTTCAAGTACGCCGTCATTGTATGTGGTGGCTACGCCGCTCGGTAATCTGCATGACATTACGCTGCGTGCGCTCGCCGTGCTGGGCGCGGTGGATGTGGTGGCTGCTGAGGACACGCGCCACAGCCAGCGCTTGCTCGATGCCTTCGGCTTGCGCTGCCGCATGCTGGCGGTGCATCAGCACAATGAACAGGCTGCGGCCGGACAACTCATCGAACTCATCGCCGATGGCAAGCAGGTCGCGCTCATCACCGACGCCGGCACGCCGGCCGTGTCCGATCCCGGGGCGCGCCTGGTGGCGCGGGTGCGCGCCGCCGGCTACCCGGTCGTCCCACTGCCTGGGCCGTGCGCCGCCGTTGCGGCGTTGTCGGTGTCGGGCTTTGGCGAATCCGGCTTCCGTTTCGTCGGTTTCCTGCCGGCCAGACCGGGTGCGCGACAGGCGGCACTGCAGGCGCTGGTGGACGCGGGCGAAGCCCTCGTTTTCTACGAGGCGCCGCACCGCATTGCGGAGAGCCTGGCCGACATGGAAGCGGTGTTCGGCGCGCAGCGCGAGGTGCTCATTGCGCGCGAGATGACCAAGCTGCACGAACAGATCGTGCGCATGTCGCTTGCCGATACTGCTGCGTGGCTTGCCGCCGACAGTAATCGCTTGCGCGGCGAGTTCGTGCTCGTGGTCGCCGGTGCGCCGGCGCGCGACGGCCTGGGTGGCGAGATCGAGCGTGTGCTGGCACTGCTGCTCGATGAGGTCCCGCTCAAGACTGCCGCACGCCTGGCCGCGGAGATCACCGGTGCGCCGCGCAAGGCCTTGTATGCGCGTGCGCTGGAGCTGCGCGGGCGTGATGCGCCGTAGACGCCGGTGCGCCTGCCTTCAGATCCTCGCGGCTGGCGCCGCGCCAGTGACCGGCGTAAGCGCCTATAATCCGGCGGCTGTCATGAGGACTACTCCATGCAATCGATAACCCTCGTCCGTCCGGACGACTGGCACCTTCACGTTCGCGACGGCGATGCGCTTTCCGCGGTCGTCCCGCATACCGCTGCGCGCTTCGGCCGTGCGCTGATCATGCCCAACCTCAAGCCGCCGGTAACGACCACCGCACAGGCGCTCGCCTATCGCGAGCGCATTGTTGCCGCCGCGCCGGGTACCGGATTCGAGCCGCTGATGAGCTTGTATCTGACCGACAACCTGTCGCCCGACGAGATTGATCGGGCCCAGGCAAGCGGTCGGGTGGTGGCCTGCAAGCTCTATCCGGCAGGGGCAACCACGAATTCCGACGCTGGCGTCACCGCCATCGACAAGGTCTACCCGGTGCTCGAGCGCATGGAAGCGCTCGGCATGATCCTGTGTGTGCACGGAGAGGCCACCGGGCATGAGGTTGACGTCTTCGATCGCGAGCGCGTGTTCATCGAGCGCACGCTGTCGCCGCTGGTGCGCAGGTTCCCCGCGCTCAAGGTGGTGTTCGAGCACATCACCACGGCCGAGGCCGCGCAGTTCGTGCGTGCGGCCGGCGTCAACGTGGCTGCCACGGTGACGGCCCATCACCTGCTGCTCAATCGCAATGCGATTTTCGCGGGTGGCATCCGTCCGCATCATTACTGTCTGCCGGTGCTCAAGCGTGAGTCGCATCGTGAGGCGCTGGTGGCGGCGGTGACCTCGGGCAATCCGCGCTTCTTCCTAGGCACCGATTCGGCGCCGCATGCGCTGAGTGCCAAGGAGAATGCCTGCGGCTGTGCCGGTTGCTACACGGCTCATGCGGGGATCGAGTTGTATGCCGAGGTGTTCGATGCTGCTGGCGCGCTCGACAAGCTGGAGGCCTTCGCCAGCCTCAATGGCCCTGCCTTCTATGGCTTGCGACCCAACCCCGACACCATCACCCTGGTGCGTGAAGCATGGACGGTTCCGGTGAATTACCCCTATCTTGGCAGCGATCCGCTCGTCCCCCTGCGTGCAGGTGAGCAGGTTGGCTGGAAGCTCGTTACGGAGGACGCCTGAGCATGGCTGCGGTATCGTGTGGCTTGAAGCGCGTGCTGGCAGTGGCAGCCTTGCCACTGGCGCTTGCCGGTTGTGAGAACACTGCGACCGCGTTCATGATTGACGGCAGTCAGCATGCCCTCGTCCTGGTGCGCGAGCAGAAGTTTCCCTGGCATGACGAACTCAGGCAGGCGGTGGTGGTTTCGCGCCTGCCCGCGTGCCAGAAGCGGGTGCGCATCCATCCCAGCAGTACCACCCTGGTCGAAATGCAGGTCTATGAAGCGGGCGACGCACTTTGGGCGCTGCAGCAGGGTGGGCGCTGGTATCTCGCCAGTACCGAGCAGTGCGTGGTGCAGGACTGGGACAATCCGGGCGGTCAGCCGCCCGGTGAGCTCCTTGGCACCTTTGTCCTGAAGGATGGCAAGCCGGCGTTCGTGCGCGCGTCCGGCGCGAATTGAGCCGAGCGCGTATAATCCGGCACAGGAAGTTCGCCAGGCAGTCGCTGCGCACCTCGTCGTGCGTGGAGGAAAGTCCGGGCCCCGCAGAGCAGGATGCCGGCTAACGGCCGGGCGCCGTGAGGCGACGGAAAGTGCAACAGAGAGCAGACCGCCGATGGCTCGCGCAAGCGTGATCAGGTAAGGGTGAAACGGTGTCGTGGCGTGCGCAAGCACGACGCGGGCGGGTGCGAAAGCGCCGGCGGGTAAGAGCCCACCGCAGGACTGGTAACAGGACTGGCACGGCAAACCCCATCCGGGGCAAGGCCAAATAGGGGAGCATTGGCGTGGCTCGCGTCGCTCCCGGGTAGGCTGCTAGAGGGTCGCGGTAACGCGGCTCCCAGAGGAATGACTGCCCGATGGCGGTGGCTTAGGCCGCTGCCGTTCGACAGAACCCGGCTTATCGGCGAACTTCCCCCCCCCATTTTGCTGTTGGTGCGTCACCGCTCGGCGGACGCGCCAAGGCAAGCTTGCAGATTCCCCTCATGCTGCGCGCGCGTTTCCCACTTTGGGTCGCCGCCTTGCGGTCTGTGCGGCAATCCGCAGTTCTTGGTTCCCAGATTTCCTCCCTGCGGCCCCGATGCCGGGTCGTGGTGTGCCTGCATCCCCACTTTTTCCCACATCGCCCGCGTTTCTCGTCCAGCTCGTGTTCAACCTGAGCTGAAATGCATTGCGGCCTTGATTTTTCAGGATTTATCGACGATTGGTGTGCATTCGATAAGTCATTGTGTAACAACGGTATTCGCGCGAACCGTCCTTGACCGGGTATGGTCTTTCCACTAAAGTGGGATCAAGTGGAAAAAAGTGGGGAAAAGTGTCATTCCGATGCTTTTCCGGTGCCGTCAGGGGGGACGATGTTCCAGGGAGCCGCAGCGCTCAATCTCGATGCCAAGGGTCGCCTCGCGATTCCCTCGCGGCATCGTGACGCCCTGGCCGTCCAGGACGGGCAGGTCGTGCTGACTGCGCACCCCCATGGCTGCCTGCTTGTCTATCCCGTGCCCGCCTGGGTGCCGATTCGCGATCAGGTGCTCGCCCAGCCCAGCCTCGATCCGAAGGCTGCGATGCTCAAGCGGCTCCTGGTCGGTTTCGCCCAGGAGGAAGCGCTCGACAGCGCAGGTCGCGTGCTGGTTGCCGCTTCGCTGCGCAAGTTCGCCAAGCTCGACAAGCAGGTCTGGCTGGTTGGCCAGGGTTCGCATTTCGAGCTCTGGTCCGACGAAGGCTGGGAGCGTCAGCAGCAGGCCATGTTCGAGATGGCGACCGCAGATCTGCCTGCCGGCTTCGAGAGCCTCGCACTGTGAACGCCGCCGCCCATGTAAGCGTCCTGCTCGACGAGGCAGTCGACGCGCTCGCGATCCGTGCAGATGGCGTCTATGTCGACGGCACCTTCGGTCGTGGCGGACACAGTCGGGCGATACTCGCGCGCCTTGGCGAGCGCGGGCGTCTGATCGCCTTCGATCGCGACCCCGCGGCGATCGAGGCAGGTCGTGCCCTTAAGGATCCGCGTCTGACGCTCGTGCACTCCGCCTTCAGTGCGCTCGATGAGCAGCTTGCAGAGCTGGGCGTCGAGACGGTTGATGGCGTCCTGCTCGACATCGGGGTGTCCTCGCCCCAGCTTGACGACGCATCGCGCGGTATGAGTTTTCGTTTCGATGCGCCGCTCGACATGCGCATGGATACCAGCCACGGCCAGACCGTGGCGGAATGGCTGGCGGATGCCTCCGTCGGCGAGATCACGGAGGTCATCAGGGAATATGGAGAAGAACGGTTTGCTCATGCGATTGCAAAGGCGATTGCAACTGCTCGGGCAGGGGGGGCTGTCGCAACCACTGGACAACTTGCCGCGCTCGTGGAAAAAGCGGTCCGTACGCGCGAGCCGGGGCAGCACCCTGCGACACGCACCTTCCAGGCTCTTCGGATTTTCATCAATCAGGAGCTCGAGGAGCTGAGTCGCGTGCTGCCGGCCTGCGTGGCGCGGCTGGCGCCGGCCGGCAGGCTGGTGGTGATCAGCTTTCATTCGCTCGAGGACCGCATCGTCAAGCGCTTCATGCGTGACGAATCGCGTCCGCCTGTGCTGCCGCGCCGCTTGCCGCTGCGTGCGGCCGACCTGCCGCCGCCGCGCTTGCTGTTGGTGGGCAAGGCTGTACGGCCAGGCGAGGCCGAGCTTGCGGTCAATCCGCGTGCGCGCAGTGCGGTGATGCGCGTGGCCGAACGCGCGCGGGAGGTCGCATGATCCGCGCCGACGCCGTTCTGGTTGCCCTGGTGGTTGCGAGTGCGCTTGGCGTGGTGGCTGCCCAGCACCAGGCACGCAAGCTTCACACCCAGTACGAGCGTGAGCAGGCGCGGGCTCAGGCGCTTGCGGTGGAGTGGGGGCAGTTGCAACTCGAGCAGAGTACTTGGGCAACACATGGCCGGATCGAGCGCATGGCTCGCGAACGGCTTGGCATGCGCCATCCGGCGCCGGGTCAGATGCTGGTGGTGGAGCCGAAATCATGAAGAATCCTCGCCCCGTGACCTTCAATCACAATCCCTTGCTCAAGCGCGACCTGCCCGCATGGCGGCCACGCGTGGTCATGTTGGCGTTGATGGGCTGCTCGCTGGCGCTGGCGGGGCGCGCGCTCTATCTGCAGGGTATCAACAACGACTTCCTGCAGGCCAAGGGCGAGTCGCGCTATGCGCGTACGCTCGAGGTGCCGGCCACTCGCGGTCGTATCACCGACCGCCATGGCGACATCCTCGCGATCAGTACGCCGGTGCGATCGGTCTGGGCGCTGCCGTCCGACGCTCAGCTGGAGCCGGCGCAGGCGCGTGAGCTTGCCCGCCTGCTCGAGATGGATGCCAACGAGCTCAATCGCCGTCTCGCGGCCAGTCGCGACTTTGTCTATCTCAAGCGCCAGTTGCCACCCGAGGTGGCCAAGCAGGTTGCCGAGTTGCGCCTGCCGGGCATCCATCAGCAGCAGGAGTATCGCCGTTACTACCCGGGCGGCGAGGTGATGTCCCACATCCTCGGCTTCACCAATGTCGAGGACAAGGGCCAGGAGGGCATTGAGCTCGCCTTCGAGAAGCAGCTTGCCGGCATGTCCGGAGCGAGGCGTGTGATCAAGGACCGCCGCGGCCAGATCGTCGAGGATGTCGAGGCCATCCGCCCGCCGCGCGACGGTGCGGACGTCGCCTTGTCCATCGACGGCAAGATCCAGTATCACGCCTGGGCTGCACTGCGCGACACGATGCACGAGCACAAGGCGCTCGCTGGCGCTGTCGTCGTTCTGGATGCGCGTACCGGCGAGGTGCTGGCGCTTGCCAATGCGCCGACCTTCAACCCCAACAACCGCGCCAATCTGAGTGGCGCGCAACTGCGCAATCGTGTGTTTACCGACACCTTCGAGCCCGGTTCGGTGATGAAGCCTTTCATCGCTGCGCTGGCGATCGAGCGCGGGAAGGCGAAGGCCGATACCCTTATCGATACCGGCAATGGGCGCATGACCATTGGCACTGCGACCATCTCCGATGTCAAGCGCCGTGGTGTCATGACCGTCTCCGAAGTCATCCAGAAGTCCTCGAACATCGGCACGGTCAAGCTGGCGCAGCAGTTCAGCGCCGACGAGATGTGGCATCTGTTTGATCAGCTCGGCTTCGGTACGGCGCTCAACCTCGGCTTTCCAGGGGAGGCTTCCGGCCGCCTGCGGCCTGCCAAGAGCTGGCGCCCGATCGAGCAGGCCACCATGTCCTATGGTCATGGCATCTCGGTAAGCTTGATCCAGATGGCGCGTGCCTATCTTGTCTTCGCCCGCGACGGCGAACTCGTACCCCTGTCGCTCACGCGCGTCGATGGTCAGCCCAGCTCGGGGCGTCGCGTGTTCTCCGCAAGTACGGCGCGTGAGATGCGAACCATGCTCGAGCATGCTGCGGGCCCGGGTGGCACTGCACCGCGTGCCCAGGTCGCGGGCTACACCGTGGCCGGCAAGACCGGGACTGCCCACAAGCTCGAGAACGGACGCTACGCGAAGAAGTACATCTCGTCCTTCGTGGGTTTTGCACCCGCTTCCAATCCGCGCGTCGTGGTTGCCGTGATGGTCGATGAGCCGACGGCCGGCCAGTATTTTGGCGGTGCAGTAGCCGCACCGCTGTTCTCGCGCGTCACCGAGGGGGCGCTGCGCACCCTCGGCGTGGCGCCCGATATTCCATTGACACCGCTGCAGCTTGCCCGGCGTGGTGCCGAGGAGGCGGCAACGCGTGGCGCAGATCCGCGGGAGAACATGTGAGCGCAGACAAGGCTCTCGCTGTGCTCGAACGCCTGCGCGCGCTTGGCGTCGAGGCTCGGGACATCAGCGCCGATTCGCGCAAGGCCGGACCGGGGTGCGTGTTTGCCGCCTGGCCCGGCGTGCGCACAGACGGTCGTCGTTATCTCGGCGATGCTGTTGCGCATGGGGCTTCGGCACTGCTCTGGGAGTCGGCGGACGGCTTCCGGCCGGGCGACCTGACTGTGCCTGGGCTGGCTGTCGAGGGCTTGCGCGAGATGGCGGGCCACCTTGCGCACGAGATCCACGGTCGGCCGTCGGAGCGTTTGTGGTTGTGCGGAGTGACCGGCACCAATGGCAAGACGACGGTAACCCAGATGCTTGCCCGCGCCTTCGAAGAGCTCGGCAGTCGTTGCGGCATCGTCGGCACCCTGGGCTGCGGCTTTCCCGGTGAGCTCGAGGAAGGGCTCAACACCACGCCCGATGCGCTCGAACTGCAGCGCTGGTTCGCCCGCTTCGCCGCCGCTGGTGCGGCCGAGACGGCCATGGAAGTGTCGTCGATCGGCCTCGACCAGGGGCGCGTCAATGGCGCCCGCTTCGATGTCGCAATCTTCACCAATCTTAGCCGCGACCATCTCGACTACCACGGCAGCATGGAGGCCTACGGCGAAGCCAAATCCCGCCTGTTCTCAAGGCCGGAGCTTCGCACCGCCATCGTCAACATCGACGACAGCTTCGGACTTGCGCTCGCGCGCCGCCTGGTCGCCGAGGGCAGGGATGTGATTGCGTGCACGCTCTATCCGGCGAACACGGAGGCGGTGCCAGGCGTGCGCGTCCTGCTTGCCGATCGTCTGCAGGCGGCGCCGGCGGGGTTGCGCTTCAACCTCGCCTGGGAAGGGCGCAGCGCCGACGTCAATGTGCGCATGGTCGCCCCGTTCAACGTCTCGAACCTGGTTGCCGTGGCTGCGGCCTTGCTCGCCCGGGGGATCGATTTCGAGGCGCTGCCCCCCGTCCTGTCACGGCTGACGCCGCCGTCCGGGCGCATGCAGCTGGTGGGCGGTGTGTGCGAGCCGCTTGTGGTCATCGACTACGCTCACTCTCCCGATGCCCTCGCCAAGGTGCTCGAGGCCTTGCGCACCACGGTGCACACCCGCAAGGGGCGTCTGGTGTGCGTGTTCGGTTGCGGTGGTGACCGCGATCCGGGCAAGCGGCCGATGATGGGCGAGGTGGCCCGCGCTCTTGCCGACCGGGTCGTCGTTACCAGTGACAATCCGCGCTCCGAGGATCCGGTACGCATCATGGATGCTGTTGCCGAGGGGGCCGGACCGGGCGCCGAGCGCATCGTGGATCGCGCGCAGGCGATCGCGCGTGCGATCGCCGAGGCTGGAGTTGACGACGTTGTCCTCATCGCTGGCAAGGGCCACGAGCCCTACCAGGAGGTGCTCGGTGAGCGTATTCCATTCTCGGATCTTGAACAGGCGCGCCTGGCCCTGCAGGGGTGGCATGCGCGCGGAGTTGCTCGATGATGACCCTGCATGATGCGCTGCGCGCGCTTTCCGTACATGGTGCCCGTGTCGTTGGCGCGGCCCGTTTCGAACGTGTCGGCACCGATAGTCGCGCCGTCGTTCCAGGCCAGCTTTTTGTCGCGTTGCGCGGTGAGCACTTCGATGGCCACGATTTCGTGACTTTGGCGGGGGCTGCCGGTGCAGTTGCTGCGATGGTCGATGCCCGCTGGGCCGCGGCGCACGAGGCGGCGGGCTCGGCTGGGGAGACCTTGCCGCTGATCGTCGTGGACGACACGCGGTACGCGCTGGGTACGCTGGCAGCCGCCTGGCGTGCGCGCTTTGCGCTGCCTCTCATCGGCGTCACCGGCAGCAACGGCAAGACCACGGTGAAGGAGATGTGTGCCGCAATCCTGCGCGCCCAGGCGCAGCGGGAGGGATTCGGCGAGGAGGTGGTGCTCGCCAACCGCGGTAACCTGAACAATGACATCGGTTTGCCCCTGACGCTGCTCGAGCTGCGTGACTACCACCGTGCAGCCGTGGTCGAGATGGGCATGAACAAGCCCGGCGAGATTGCCTACCTGAGCGGCCTCGCGCTGCCCACGGTGGCCATTGTCAACAACGCCCAGCGTGCGCATCTGGAGGGCATGGGCTCGGTCGACGAGGTGGCACGCGAGAAGGGTTGCATCTACCAAGGTCTGGGGGCCGCCGGTACCGCGATCATCAATGCCGACGACGCGCATGCCGATTATTGGCGTGGTCTCAATGCCGATCGTGCGATTGTGACATTCGGTGTCGACCAGGCGGCCGACGTGCGCGGCCGGTGTACCCTGCGCGGCCTCGGCTCGCGGCTCGAGCTCGACACCCCGCAGGGGCAGGTCGAGTTCGCCCTGCAGGTGCCGGGTCTGCACAACGCACGCAACGCCGTATGCGCGGCGGCTGCCTGCCTCGCTGCGGGTGTGGCGCTCGAGGCGGTGGTCGAGGGGCTGGGTGGGTTCTCCGGCACCAAGGGGCGCCTGCAGCGTCGCCCGGGGCCGAAGGGGGCGCTGATCCTCGACGACTCCTACAACGCCAATCCCGATTCGGTGCGGGCGGGGATCGACGTGCTCGCCGCGACCCCCGGCCACACCTGGCTGGTACTCGGCGACATGGGCGAGGTGGGCGACAGCAGCGCACAGGTTCATGACGAGATCGGTGGCTACGCGAAGAGCAAGGGTATCGATGGCCTGTTCGCGCTCGGCGACATGAGCGCCGTGGCGGTGCGCAACTTCGGCGATGGCGGCCATCACTTCGGCTCGCCCGAAGCGCTCGTGAGAGCGCTCGTGGCGCGGCTGGATGCGGACTCGGTAGTGCTGGTGAAAGGCTCGCGGTTCATGCGTATGGAAAGGGTGGCGGACGCGCTTGCCGCAATGCACAATTCCGCCCCTTCAAAGGAAACCGGCTCCTGACATGCTGTTGGAACTTGCACTCTGGCTCGGCCAGGACATTCGTGGCTTCAACGTCTTCGGCTATATCACGCTGCGTACCGTGCTGGCCGCGCTCACCGCGCTCGCCATCTCGCTCGTTGCCGGCCCGGGAGTGATCCGCTGGCTCGCGGCGAAGAAGATCGGCCAGGCCGTACGCGACGACGGCCCACGCTCGCACCTCACCAAGGCGGGAACGCCGACCATGGGTGGTGCGCTGATCCTGATCTCGATCGGCATCACCATCCTGCTCTGGGGCGACCTCAAGAACGACTACATGTGGGTGACCCTGCTCGTTACGCTCGGATTCGGCGCGGTGGGTTGGGTGGATGACTGGCGCAAGGTCGTCCACCGCGACCCCAAGGGCCTGGCCAGCCGGTGGAAGTACCTGTGGACATCGCTGATTGCATTTGCCGCCGCGGTCTATCTGGGGCTTACCGCGACGACGCCGGCCGAGACCGAGCTCATCGTGCCGTTCTTCAAGGCCGTCGCCTATCCGCTGGGTATCGTCGGTTTCATCGCGCTGACCTATTTCGTCATCAACGGCACCAGCCATGCGGTGAACCTTACCGACGGCCTGGATGGCCTGGCGATCATGCCTACAGTGATGGTGGCCGGTGCCCTCGCAATCTTCGCCTACGTCGCCGGCCACGTCGGCTTCTCCAATTACCTGGGTGTGCCCTATATCGCCGGTGCCGGCGAGCTGGCCGTGTTCTGCGGTGCAATCTGCGGCGCCGGTCTTGGCTTCCTGTGGTTCAACGCCTACCCGGCCGAGGTCTTCATGGGCGACGTCGGTGCGCTGGCGCTCGGTGCCGCGCTCGGCACCATCGCCGTCATCGTGCGTCAGGAAATCGTGCTCTTCATCATGGGCGGCCTGTTCGTCGCCGAGACCCTGTCGGTGATGCTGCAGGTGTTCTACTTCAAGGCCACCGGCGGCAAGCGCATCTTTCGCATGGCGCCGTTGCACCATCACTTCGAGCTCGGCGGCTGGAAGGAGACCCAGGTCGTCGTGCGGTTCTGGATCATCACCATCATGCTGGTGCTGTTCGGCCTGTCCACCCTGAAGCTGAGATGAGCGCCCTGACCGGAAAACGTGTGCTGGTGATCGGCCTGGGTGAATCGGGCCTGGCGATGGCACGCTGGTGCGCCCTGCGTGGCGCGCACCTGCGCGTGGTCGACAGCCGCTCGGCGCCGCCGGGGCTGGACGCGCTGCGCGAGGATGCGCCGCTGGCCGATATCCGCAGCGGTGACCGCGCGGCGGCCGATCCTGCAGTGCTCGACGGCATCGAGCTGGTCGCGCTCAGTCCGGGGCTGGATCCGCGCGTCGGTCTCGCCGCCGAAGCGTACCGGCGCGGCCTGCCGATCACCGGCGAGATGGATCTGCTGGCGCAGGCGCTTGACGAGCTTGACGTGCGCGAGCAGACCCGCATCCTCGCCATCACCGGCACCAATGGCAAGACCACGACCACCGCACTGGCCGCCGCGCTCGCGAGGTCGGTGGGCATTGATGCCGTGGCGGCGGGCAACATCAGCCCAGCTGCGCTCGACGTCCTGATGGAGCGGCTGGAGGTGGGTGCAAGCCTGCCCGCCTGCTGGGTGCTGGAGCTCTCGAGCTTCCAGATCGAGACCATGCACGCGCTCAATCCGCAGGCGGCGACTGTGCTCAACGTCACCGACGACCATCTTGACCGCTATGCCGACCTCGAGGCCTATGCCGCGACCAAGGCCGCAATCTTTCAGGGCGATGGCGTGCAGGTGCTCAACCGCGATGATGAACGCGTGCGCGCGATGGCCCTGACCGGGCGCAGGGCGATCCGTTTTGGTGCCTCGGCACCGCAGGGCGATGGCGACTACGGTATTGCCGATATCGATGGCCGGCCCTGGCTGATGCGTGGACCGCAGCGTCTGATCGCACTTGCCGACCTGCCGCTGGCCGGCCGCCACAATGCCGCCAACGCGCTTGCCGCGCTCGCCTTGTGCGAGGCCGGGCTGGGGATCGAGCCGCAACGTCTGATCGGTGGCCTGATCGCCTTCCGCGGCCTGCCGCATCGCGTAGAGCTGGTTGCCGAGCGCGCCGACGGTGTGCGCTACTACGATGATTCCAAGGGCACCAACGTGGGTGCGACCGTTGCCGCGCTCGAGGGCATGGATTGCCCGGTCGTGCTGATTGCCGGTGGCGACGGCAAGGGCCAGGATTTTGCCCCGCTGGCGCCCGCACTGGCGCGCAAGGCGCGCGCCGTGCTGCTGATCGGCCGTGATGCGCGCCGCATCGAACAGGCAGTGGCGGGTTGCGGCGTGGTGCTCGAGCATGCCGCCGATCTCGACGCTGCAGTGCAGCGTGCGGACAGGCTGGCGCAGCCTGGCGACGCCGTGCTGTTGTCGCCGGCCTGCGCCAGTCTGGACATGTTCCGCAACTATGCGCACCGTGCCGAGGTTTTTGTGGCCGCGGTACACCGCCTTGCGGAGGTGACGCCGCGATGAAGCTGGCCAATGTCTTCGGTGGCCTGTTGCACCCAGCCGAGCAGAAGCCCGATCCGGCCCAGCGCGCCGTGCAACGGCTCGCCAAAGGCGGGGCGCCGGCGCGCGAGCTCGACCTGTTGCTGATCTGGTCTGCAGTCGCGCTGCTGCTGCTCGGTCTGGTCATGGTGTACTCGGCCTCGATCGCGTTCGCCGAGGGCAGCCGTTTCACCGGCTACCAGTCGCATTACTTCCTGATGCGCCATGCCGTCTTCCTGGCCATCGGCATTGGCCTGGGGCTGGTGTCCTTCCAGCTGCCGATGGCGCGCTGGCAGCAACTGGCGCCGGCGCTCTTCGTCGCCGGCGTGGTGCTGCTGATCGTGGTGCTGATCCCGGGCGTGGGCCGGGAGGTCAACGGGGCCCAGCGCTGGCTGTCGCTCGGGCCGGTGAACCTGCAGCCTTCCGAACTGATGAAGATCTTTGCCGCGCTCTACGCGGCCGACTACACCGTGCGCAAGCTCGACGTCATGGGCAGCTTCATCAAGGGCTTCCTGCCCATGCTGGTGGTGATCCTGTTCGTCGGCTTCCTGCTACTGCGCGAGCCCGACTTCGGCGCCTTCGTGGTCATCACCACCATCGCTTTCGGCGTGCTCTTCCTGGGCGGCCTCAACGTGCGCGTGTTCGGCCTGCTCGCGGTGCTGGCGCTGATCGGCTTCGTCATCCTGATCTGGACCTCGCCCTACCGTCGCGACCGCATCTTCGGCTTCATGGACCCCTGGCAGGACGCCTTCGGCAAGGGCTACCAGCTCTCGCATTCGCTGATCGCCTTCGGCCGCGGCGAGTGGTTCGGCGTGGGCCTTGGCGGTAGCGTGGAGAAGCTGTTCTACCTGCCCGAGGCGCACACCGACTTCCTGCTCGCGGTGATTGCCGAGGAGCTCGGCTTCGTCGGCGTGCTCACCGTGGTGGTGCTGTTCGCGATCATCGTGCAGCGCGCCTTCCTGATTGGCCGCGAGGCGATCAGGCTTGAGCGCTACTTTTCCGGCCTGGTTGCGCAGGGCATTGGCCTGTGGATCGGTGTGCAGTCCTTCATCAACATGGGCGTCAACATGGGGCTGCTGCCGACCAAGGGGCTGACCCTGCCGCTGATGAGCTTCGGTGGCTCGGGCATCGTCGCCAACTGCATTGCGCTCGGCATCCTGCTGCGAATCGACTGGGAGGTGCGTCAGCTCAAGCGGGGGGCGACGCCATGAAGACCCTGATGGTCATGGCCGGTGGCACCGGCGGCCACATCTTCCCTGGCATCGCGGTGGCCGAAGTGCTGCGCGCACGGGGCTGGCGCATCGTGTGGATGGGTAACCCGGACGGCATGGAGGCGCGTATCGTGCCGCAGCGCGGCTACGATACGGCGTGGGTGCGCTTCGGTGCGCTGCGCGGCAAGGGCCTGGTGCGCAAGCTGTTGCTGCCACTGAACCTGCTGTCCGGGTTCTGGCAGGCGCTGCGCGCGCTGCGCCGCAGCCGCCCCGACGTGGTGCTTGGCATGGGCGGCTACATCACCTTCCCTGGCGGCATGATGGCGGCCCTGCTTGGCCGCCCGCTGGTGCTGCACGAGCAGAACTCGGTGGCCGGCCTTGCCAACCGCGTGCTCGCGCGCGTGGCCGACCGGGTGCTGAGCGGCTTCCCCGATGTGCTGCCCAAGGCGCGTTGGCTGGGCAACCCTGTGCGTGCCGACATTGCTGCAGTAGCGCCGCCCGCCGAGCGTTATGGCGGCCGCAGCGGGCCGTTGCGCCTGCTCGTGGTCGGCGGCAGCCTGGGCGCTGCCGCGCTCAACGAGGCTCTGCCACAGGCCCTGCTGCGCCTTCCGCCCGAGCAGCGTCCGCAGGTGCTGCACCAGGCCGGCGAGAAGCAGATTGACGGGCTGCGCCAGACCTACGCCACCCTGCAGCTCGAAGGCGAGTTGCGTCCCTTCATCGACGACATGGCGGCGGCCTACGCCGACGCCGACCTCGTCATCTGTCGGGCCGGCGCGCTCACCGTTGCCGAGCTGGCAGCGGTCGGCGTTGCCAGCCTGCTCGTGCCTTACCCGCATGCGGTGGATGACCACCAGACCGGCAATGCGCGCTTCCTTGCCGAGCACGGCGCCGCTTATCTGCTGCCGCAGGCCGAGCTCACCCCCGAGCGTCTGGCGGGCATCCTGTCGAGCCTCGATCGCTCCCGCTTGCAGGCAATGGCCGAGTGCGCGCGTGCGCTTGCACGGCCACAGGCGGCGGATGAAGTGGCCGCAGTCTGCGCTGCGCTCGCCAGCTCGAAAACCGCCGCTGGAGTAAACGCATGAAGCACAAGGTCAGGAACATTCATTTCGTCGGCATCGGCGGCGCCGGCATGAGCGGCATCGCCGAGGTACTGGTCAACCAGGGCTTCAACGTCAGCGGTTCGGACCTGGGTGACAACGCTGCGACCCGCCGGCTGCAGAAGATGGGCGCCAGTGTGGTGCGAGGGCACGACGCTGCCAATGTCGCCGGCGCCGACGTGGTGGTGGTGTCGACAGCCGTCAAGGCCGACAACCCCGAGGTAGTCGCCGCGCGCGAGCGCCACGTTCCGGTCGTGCCGCGCGCGCAGATGCTTGCCGAGCTGATGCGCTTCAAGCATGGCATCGCCATCGCCGGCACCCACGGCAAGACCACCACCACCTCGCTGGTCGCCAGTATCCTCGCCGAGGGCGGCATCGATCCGACCTTCGTCATCGGCGGCCGCCTCAATGCCGCGGGTGCCAATGCCCGCCTCGGCAGCGGCGACTACCTGGTTGCCGAGGCCGACGAGTCGGACGCCTCCTTCCTGCTGCTCAACCCGGTCATCTCGGTCGTCACCAACATCGATGCCGACCACATGGAGACCTACGGTCACGATTTCGGCCGCGTCAAGCAAGCCTTCGTCGATTTCCTCCAGCGCCTGCCCTTCTATGGTGTGGCCGTGCTCTGCGAGGACGACCCCAACGTGCGCGAGATCATCCCGCGCGTGTCCAAGCAGATCGTGCGCTACGGCTTGTCGGAGAGCGCCAACATCCGCGCCGAGAACGTGCGCGCCGACGGTGGTCGCATGCTGTTCGACTGCGTGCGGGTCAACGGCACGACGACACGGCTGTCGATCGAGCTCAATCTGCCCGGCATGCACAACGTGCTCAATGCGCTGGCTGCGATCGCGGTGGCGACTGAAGTGCAGGTGCCCGACGCTGCCATCGTCAAGGCGCTTGCCGAGTTCAACGGCGTTGGCCGCCGCTTCCAGCGCTACGGCGAGGTCGCGCTGCTCGACGCCGACGGTGACGAGGCCGGCAGCTTCACCCTGATCGACGACTATGGCCACCACCCGGTGGAGATGGCGGCGACCATTGCCGCGGCCCGTGGCGCCTTCCCCGGCCGCCGCCTGGTATTGGCTTTCCAGCCGCACCGCTTTACGCGTACCCGGGACTGCTTCGAAGACTTCGTCAAGGTGTTGTCGACGGTCGATGGTCTGTTGCTTGCCGAGGTCTATGCCGCGGGCGAATCGCCGATCGTGGCTGCCGACGGGCGTGCGCTTGCGCGTGCGATCAGGGTTGCCGGCAAGGTTGAGCCGGTGTTCGTGGAGGACATCGGCGACATGCCGAGGATGGTTCTTTCCGCCGCGCGCGATGGCGACGTGGTGATCACCATGGGCGCGGGCAGCATCGGCGGCGTGCCGGGCAAGCTCGCCCGCATCGAGGACGTTTCGTGAGTACGGCATTCGGCAAGGTTGCGGTTTTGTTCGGCGGCTCTTCGGCCGAGCGTGAAGTCTCCCTGATGTCGGGGCGGGCGGTGCTTGCCGCGTTGCAGCAGGCCGGCGTGGACGCCCACGGCTTCGATCCTGCCGAGCGCGACCTCCATATCCTCAAGGAAGAGGGCTTCGACCGCGTCTTCATCGCCCTGCATGGTCGTGGCGGCGAAGACGGCACGGTGCAGGGCGCCCTCGAGCTGATGGGCATCCCCTACACCGGCAGCGGCGTGATGGCCTCCGCGCTGTCGATGGACAAGTGGCGCACCAAGATGGTGTGGCTGTCTGCTGGCCTGCCCACGCCACGTTACGCCATTCTCGAGGCGGACACCGACTGGGAGGCGGTGGTGGCCGAGCTGGGCCTGCCGATCTTCGTCAAGCCGGTGCACGAAGGCTCGAGCATGGGGGCAACCAAGGTCGTGGAAGCCGGACAGTTGCGCGCGGCCTGGGAGCTGGCCGCGCGCTTCGACCGCATGGTGATCGCCGAGGAGTTCATCGCCGGCGCCGAGCTCACCGCCCCCTTCCTCGAGGACCAGGCCTTGCCGCTGGTGCGCATCGTCGCCCCCGACGGCAACTATGACTATCAGCACAAGTACTTCACCGACGACACCCGCTATGACTGCCCGAGCGGCCTGCCCGCCGCGCAAGAGTCCGAGTTGCAGGCGATGGTGATGAAGTCCGCACGCGTTCTCGGCTGCCGCGGCTGGGGGCGTGCCGATCTCATCCTCACCGATGACGGCCGCCCCTATCTGCTCGAGATGAACACCTCGCCGGGCATGACCGGCCACTCTCTGGTGCCGATGTCTGCACGCGTGGCGGGCATGGACTTCACCACCCTGTGTCTCACCCTTCTGGAAGGGGCTCGCCTTGGCTGAAGTACGCGCCCGCCCTGCGTCGATCCGCTCTGGCCGTCAGGCCGCTGCGGGTGCGCGGGCGCGCGCGCCGGTCGAGCGTGGCCTTTGGCATCGTCCTGCGCTGCTCAACCTGGTGTCCGACCTGATCACGCTCGGTGCTGCGGTCGCGCTGGGCTGGGCGCTCGTTGCCTGGTTCCTGTCGCGGCCATTGTTCCCCTTGCGCGAGCTTGTGGTGGTGACGCCGCCGGCGCAGGTGACCGAAGCCCAGCTCGAATACGCCGCGCGGCTCGCCGTGCAGGGCAACTTCTTCACCGTCAATCTGGACGAGGTGCGTGCCACCTTCGAGAAGCTGCCCTGGGTGCGCAAGGCTGATGTGCGCCGGCGCTGGCCCGATGCGCTCGAGCTGCGCCTCGAGGAGCACGAAGCGGTGGCCTACTGGACGGTGTCCGAGAGCGGCGATGCGCGCCTGGTCAACCGCCAGGGCGAGGTCTTCGTCGCTGCCAGCAACGCAGACATGCCGCAGTTCGATGGCCCGCAGGGTTCGTCCACCCGGCTGCTCGCGCGCCACGCCGAGTTTTCGGCGATGCTGCAGCCGCTCGGCGTGCGCCTCGTGGGGCTGGCGTTGTCGGCGCGCGAGGCGTGGCAGCTTCATCTGGACAGCGGCCTCACCATCGTGCTCGGCCGCGAACAGGACAAGGCACCGCTCGTCGACCGCCTGCAGCGCTTCATCGCAGTGTGGCCTGGCGTGCAGCAGGATATCGATATCGAAATCAAGGTCGCGGATCTGCGCTATCCGGGTGGGTTCGCGCTGACGCCGGCGGACGCCTCGGTGCTGTTGCAGCCCGCGGCGCCCAGCGGCAGGAAAGGCAGGCAATGAGCAAGGAATACAAGGAACTGATCGTCGGCCTCGACATCGGCACCGCCAAGGTCACCTGCATGGTGGCCGAGGTCAAGCCCGACGGCCGTCTCAACGTGATCGGACTCGGCACCCAGCCGACCAGCGGCCTCAAGCGCGGCGTCGTGGTCAACATCGAGGCCACGGTCGACGCCATCTCGCGCGTCGTGCAGGAGGTCGAGGTGATGGCCGACTGCAAGATCCACGAGGTCTATACCGGCATCGCAGGCAGTCACATCAAGAGCTTCAACTCCAGCGGCACGGTCGCGATCAAGGAGAAGGAAGTCTCGCCCATGGATGTCGACCGGGTGATCGAGGTCGCGCGTGCGATGCCGATTCCGGCCGAGCAACAGATCCTGCACATCCTCACCCAGGAGTTCATCATCGATGGCCAGGGTGGGGTGCGCGAGCCGATCGGCATGAGCGGCGTGCGCCTGGAGGTCAAGGTGCATATCGTCACCGGTGCGGTGTCGGCGGCGCAGAACGTCATCAAGTGCGTGCGTCGCTGCGGCCTCGAGGTCATGGACCTCAGCCTGCAGCCGCTCGCCTCGAGCCATGCCGTGCTCACCGAAGACGAGAAGGAGCTTGGCGTGTGCATGGTCGATATCGGCGGCGGCACGACCGATATCGCGGTGTTCACCCAGGGGGCCATCCGCCACACTGCGGTCATTCCGGTCGCCGGCGACCAGATCACCAACGACATCGCGATGGCCTTGCGCACCCCGACCTCAGAGGCGGAAGAGATCAAGATGCGCCACGGCGTCGCCATGCACCAGCTCGCCGACGCCGAGGAAATGATCGAGGTGCCCGGGGTCGGCGACCGCCCGCCGCGCAAACTGTCGCGCCAGGCGCTGGCCGACGTCATCGAGCCGCGCGTGTCCGAACTGTTCGAGCTCGTGCAGGCGGAGTTGCGCCGCAGCGGCTACGAGGAGTTGCTGTCGTCGGGCATCGTGCTGACCGGTGGCTCGGCGGTCATGCGTGGCATGGTCGAGCTCGCCGAAGAGGTTTTCCACATGCCGGCAAGGGTCGGTTCGCCGCAGTACGACGGCGGCCTGGCGGATGTGGTCTGCCAGCCACGCTACTCGACGGCCATGGGTCTGGTCATGGAAGGTGCCGCCCAGCGCCGGCGGGGGCTTCAGGCGCGCGACACCCGCAGTGTGAAGCAGTTCTTCGGGCGCATGAAGTCGTGGTTCGAACGAAATTTCTGACCGGACCATCGGGGTCCAGTCATTTTGGATGAAGGCCGGTTAACCAGCACCTATTTAGTAGTAGACTGCGGAGTTGATACTAAATGCGGGCTGGCGGCATTCGGTGTTGAGCAGGGCCGTCAATTCAGGAGGCGAGGCAAATGTTCGAGATTGTTGAGAAGGAATCGAGCGGGACGATGATCAAGGTGATTGGCGTGGGCGGTGCCGGCGGCAACGCTGTCGACCACATGATCCGTGAAGGCGTGAAGGGGGTGGATTTCATCTCCGCCAACACCGACGCCCAGGCGCTCAATCGCTGCCTGGCGACCACCAAGGTTCAGCTGGGCAAGACGGGCCTCGGCGCCGGCTCCAAGCCCGAGGCGGGCCGTGCCGCTGCGCAGGAGTCGCGTGATGACATCGCTGCGGTGCTCGAAGGCGCACACATGGTCTTCATCACCGGCGGCATGGGTGGCGGCACCGGTACCGGTGCGGCACCGGTGGTGGCCGAGATTGCCAAGGAGATGGGCATCCTGACCGTCGCCGTGGTGACCAAGCCCTTCGACTTCGAGAACCGTATCCGTGTCGCCGAGAGCGGGGTGGAAGAGCTCACCCGCCATGTCGATTCGCTGATCGTCGTGCTCAATGACAAGCTGCTCGACGTCTATGGCGACGATGCCGGCTTCGAGGAGTGCTTCCGCTCGGCAGACAACGTGCTGCGTTCGGCGGTGGGTGGCATCGCCGAGATCATCAACGTTCCCGGCCTGGTCAACGTCGACTTCCAGGACGTGCGTACCGCGATGGCCGAGATGGGCCGTGCGATGATGGGCTCGGCCGAGGCTTCGGGCCTGGACCGCGCGCGCATCGCTGCCGAGCAGGCTGCCGTCTCGCCGCTGCTCGAGGGCACCGAGCTGTCGGGCGCGCGTTGCGTGCTGATCAACATCACCGC
The DNA here is from genome assembly GCF_000310125.2 of Thauera sp. 27. Lineage (NCBI taxonomy): Bacteria > Pseudomonadati > Pseudomonadota > Betaproteobacteria > Rhodocyclales > Zoogloeaceae > Thauera > Thauera sp. 27. Next base: position 63,685 of record NZ_AMXB01000004.1, on the reverse strand, counting down.
CAGCAAGTCGCTCAAGATGTCGGAAGTGCGCGATGCGGTGAAGACCGTGCAGGCCTTCGCTGCGCCTGAGGCCTTCGTCAAGTACGGCACCGTGTTCGACGAGACCATGGAAGACCGCATCCGCATCACCGTCGTGGCCACTGGCCTTGGCGCCCCGCGTGCCGCCCGTCAGCCGGTCATGCAGGTGGTGCAGGGGACGGGTACCTACGGCCCGTCGATGAGCAGCGGCGCGGTGGACATGAACAGTCTCGATGTGCCTGCCGTGATGCGCAGCGGCCGCCGCACGACGGTCGAGGCCATGAGCACGAGCGGCGTCGGTACCTACGACATCCCCGCCTTCCTGCGTCGCCAGGCGGATTGATTCACCGGCTCCGACCCTGATCAGGGCGGCCCCGCAGCCGCCCCCCCGCGCCGTGTTCCGGCGCCAAGCCCCTGCGCGGACGAACGCCTCCCGTTCGCGCAGGGGCTTTCACGTTGACCGGTGGGCGGTCATGCCTTGCGCGCCTTGCCGTACCAACGGAAGCGCTCGATGACCTCGTCCATCTCTGCCGCCGAGAGCAGCACTGGCGTGCCGATCTGCAGGGTGCGCCAGTATTGTTCGCACAGGGTCTCGAACTCGATCGCCAGCGCCAATGCGTGCTCGAGGTCGCGACCGAAAACGACCATGCCGTGGTTTGCCAGCAGGCAGGCGTTACGGTCCTGCAGCGCTGCCGTCGTGGCATCGGAAAGTGCCTGGGTGCCGAAGGTGGCGTAGCGTGCACAGCGCACCGTGCTGCCACCGAAGCGCGCGATCATGTAGTGGAAGGGCGGGATCTCCTGCCGCTGGCAAGCCAATGCGGTGGCAAAGGGGGCGTGGGCATGCAGCACCGCTCCCGCCGCCGGAAAGGCGGCATAGATGTCGCGGTGCAGTTGCCACTCCGACGACGGGGCGAGCGCCCCGCGCCGGCTGCCGTCCGCCGCCACCACCGCCATGTCCTCGGGGCGGCAGCGCTCGGCAGGCACGCCGCTGGGGGTGATGAGCATGTCCCCGCCGTCCAGCCGTACGCTGGCGTTGCCCGCCGTACCCTCGTTCAGGCGTGCCGCGCCCATGGCGCGCAGGGTGTCGAGCAGGGTGGTGCGCAGGGCCGTCTCGTCTGTCGCTGTGCCCGCTGTGGTGCGAGCCGGGCCGTGGCCGTTCATTGCCGGCGCTCCGGGTACAGCGCCGCCAGCTCGCCTGCGGCGACCACGCCGCGTTCGGTGATGATGCCGCGGATCAGTGCCGCCGGGGTCACGTCGAAGGCGGGGTTGGCGACACGGGTGTCCATCGGGGCCAGGCGCACGGTGGCGATCTCGCCCTCGTCGTCCTTGGTTCCGGGCGAAGGAGCGACGCCGCGCAGCCGGCAAACCTCGTCCGCGCCGCGGTCCTCGATCGGGATCGCAGCCCCGTCCGGGCAGCTGAAGTCGAGCGTCGAGTGTGGTGCGGCGATGTAGAAGGGCACGCCGGCCGCCTGTGCGGCGAGTGCCTTCAGGTAGGTGCCGACCTTGTTGGCGGTGTCACCGTTGGCAGCGATGCGATCGGCGCCGGTGATGACGAGGTCCACCTCGCCGCGCATCAGCAGCAGGCCGGCGGCATTGTCGGCGATCAGTACGTGGGCGACGCCTGCGGCGCGCAGTTCCCAGGCTGTGAGCAGGCCCTGGTTGCGCGGACGGGTTTCGCTGACGAAGACCTCGACTGCGAGCCCCGCGGCCTGCGCGGCGTAGATCGGCGCCAGCGCGGTGCCGGCGCCGCAGGTTGCAAGCCAGCCGGCGTTGCAGTGCGTCATGATGCGCAGCGGGCGCGTGCGAGTTGCTGCCAGCGCGCGCAGGATGTCCAGGCCGTGGCGGCCGATCGCATCGCATGTCTGTGCATCGTCGAGCCGTATGGCTTCCGCTTCGGCCCACGCCGCAGCTAGCCGCTGCGCGGGCCGCAGCGGCCGCAGCGCCGTGTCCATGCGCGCCAGCGCCCAGTGCAGGTTGACTGCGGTCGGGCGGGTTGCGCCCAGTACGGTGAGGGCGTGCTGCAAGCTGCGGTCGTCGGCACCCTGCCGCTCGAGTGCGAGTGCCACGCCGAAGGCTGCAGTGGCGCCGATCAGGGGGGCGCCGCGCACCTGCATGTCGCGGATGGCGGCAGCCACATCGTCCAGGGTGCTCAGGGCGGCGCGTTCGGTGCGAAAGGGCAGCAAGGTCTGGTCGAGGACCAGCAGGCGGTCGCCGTCACGGCACAGGGTGGGGATCGGTTGTTGGAACATGCTTATCGGTTGTCCAGCGTGGATCGAGTAATCGAGTTGGGGTAGTCGTGCCCTGGTCCGTGCCCGGGAAGTCGCTCAAATGGCATTGAGCCGTTCGCAGGCTGCGGCCAGGGTGGTTTCGTTCTTGGCAAAGCAGAAACGGATCACGCGTTCGTCGCGACCGTCTGCGAAAAAGGCCGATACGGGTATGGCGGCCACGCCCACCTTGCGGGTCAGGTGTTCGCAGAAGGCCGTGTCGCCGAGTGCGCTGATGCGCTCGTAGCGGGCGAGCTGGAAGTAGGTGCCGTGCGCGGGCAGCAGATCGAAGCGAGAGTTGGCCAGTGCGGCACGGAAGTAGTCGCGCTTGGCCTGGTAGAAGGCGGCCAGTCCGGTGTGGCGGCCGGCGTCGGCCATGTAGTCGGCGAGCGCGAGTTGAACCGGGGTGTTCACCGTGAACACATTGAACTGGTGCACCTTGCGGAACTCTGCCATGAGCTCGCGGGGCGCCAGTACGTAGCCGACCTTCCAGCCGGTGATGTGGTAGGTCTTGCCGAAGCTCGAGACCACGAAGCTGCGCGCCGCCAGTTCGGGGTGGGCGGCGCAGCTTGCGTGGCTGGCGCCATCGAACACGATATGCTCGTAGACCTCGTCGGCCACCACGATGATGCCGGTGCCACGCGTGAGCGCAGCCAGGCGGTCGAGGTCGGCGCGCGTCCAGATGGTCGCGGTGGGGTTGTGCGGGGTGTTGATCATGATCATGCGCGTGCGCGGCGTTATCGCCGCGGCCACCGCTTCCCAGTCCGGGCGGTAGTCGGGGGCGGAGAGCTGCAGCCGCACCGGCGTGCCGCCGGCGAGCTCGATCGCGGGCACGTAGGAGTCGTACACCGGCTCGAACACGATGACCTCGTCGCCGGGATGCACGCATGCAGTCACGGCGGTGAACAAGGCCTGGGTGGCGCCCGCGGTGACGGTGATCTCTGACTCCTCGTCATAGGCCGTGCCATACAGCGTCTCGACCTTGGCGGCGATTGCCGCGCGCAGCGCAAGGCAGCCCGCCATCGGCGCGTACTGGTTGTGGCCGGTGCGCATCCAATGTCCGACGCGCTCGAACAACACGTCCTCGGCGTTGAAATCGGGAAAGCCCTGGGACAGGTTGATGGCGCCGCACTCCTGGGCCAGGCGCGACATCACGGTGAAGATCGTCGTGCCGACGGCGGGCAGGCGGGAAGCGAGGGGAGCAGGAAAGGATGGCATGGCGCGGCGATGCGGTCGGGAGCAGGGGCCTTATTGTCGCAAACCCGCGCCCGCCGTGGGCAATGGCCGTAGGGGGGGCGTGCTAGAATCCGGGCAGTTTCCACTGCCGTGGCGCAGGGTCTGCGCCCTTCAACGTGCGCAATCTGCTCATCCTGATCCTCGTCTTCATTGCCATCTGGTGGTTGCGTGCGGCCTTGCGGCGCTTCAAGGACCAGGGTGGATTTGCTGCGCGCCGCGCCGCCAGGAAAGAGCGTGCCGCACCCGAGCGGATGCTCGAGTGCGCACATTGCGGCGTGAATGTGCCCGAGTCCGAAGGGGTGTCCGACGAGCGGGCTTTTTACTGTTGCGACGCCCATCGTCGCGCCGGACCACGTGCGCACTGAATCAGCGGCCGCGGCTGCCGAGGTCGAACGCACCCGCAGCACGTCGCTTCGCTACCTGAACCTGTTCCGGCTGCTCATGGCCGGGCTGTTCCTTGTCGCGGGCCGCGACCTCGGCCTGGGCGGGGAGCGACCATTGGTGTTCCAGGTCGCAGCCTTTGCCTACCTGGGCCTGGTTCTCGCGCTCGGTTTCCCCGATGCGTCGCGGCGTCTCGGCGCAGAGCGTGTCATCGTGCTGCAGGTACTGGTCGATGTGCTCGCACTGTCCGTCATCATGTGGGCGAGCGGCGGTTACCGCAGCGGTATGCCGGTGCTGATGATGATCGTGCTCGCGGGCGCGGGCCTGGTCATGGAAGGGCGGATGGTGCTGTTCTTCGCGGCCCTGGCCACCCTGGCGGTGCTCATCGAGAACGCCTGGCGCCATGCGGCAGGCAGCGACTCGGTCGATTTCCTGCAGGTGGGCATATTCTGCGCGGGCTTCTTCGGCATCGCCCTCGTCGCCCGCCTGCTTGCCCTGCGCGCCAAGGCCAACGCCACCCTGGCAGCCGAGCGTGGCTTGGCGCTCGCCAAGCAACAGGCGGTCAGCGAGCACATCATCCGCGACATGCAGGACGGCGTGATTGTGGTCGATGCGCAGGGCAGGATCCTGCACCTGAACGCGCAGGCGATAGCACTGCTGGGCCTGACCCACTCGAGCGCGGAAGCTCTCGAGGGCTTGGCGCTGGCCGACCTCGACGAGGGTTTCAGACCGATCCTGCAGGGGGCGCTTGGTGACGAGGGGCGCTTGCTGCGTATCGGCGCGGACGGCCGTCTGCTGCGTTGCCGCAGCGTGGCGGGAGAGGCCGGGAGCGCAGCTGCGGGCGATACGCTGCTTTATCTGACCGACTTCGAGGACATTCAGCGCCACCTGCAGCAGATCAAGCTGGCGGCACTCGGGCGGCTGACCGCCAGCATGGCGCATGAGATCCGCAACCCCTTGTCGGCCGTCACCCAGGCGGCCGAACTGTTGCGTGAGGAGAAGCGCGGCGAGATGCAGCTCAGGCTCGTGCGCATCATCAACGACAATGCCCACCGCATCGAGCGCATGATTCGCGACGTGCTGGCGCTGGGGCGGCGCGAACAGGCGATGCCCGAGGCGCTGCCGCTTGCCGCCTTCGTCGCCGAGGTGATCGACGCCAGGGTGTTCCGCGCTGCCCAGGAAGAGGGCCTGTACCATGTCGACATCGACCCTGGTCTAACCTTTGCGATCGATCGTGCCCATCTGCATCAGGTCCTCGACAACCTGCTTGCAAATGCCAGCCGCTATTGCTCGGGTGCGCCGGGCTCGGTGCGCCTGAGTGCCGAACTCCTGGCTGGGGGGCGCGCGGCGCTGCACGTCAGCGACGACGGCCCGGGCTTCGATGAGGCGATGCGCGCGCAGTTGTTCGAGCCCTTCTTCACCACCCACCCCAAGGGCACGGGGCTGGGCCTTTACATCGCACGCGAGCTCGCCGAGGCCAACGACGCCACGCTAGAGCTTGCGCCCGCCACCCAGGGCGCCCACCTGGTTCTTACCGGACGCACGACACCATGAATGCCGTCGAACGCCGTCAACGCCCCCAGTCAGTCGATGTGCTCATCGTCGACGATGAGGAAGACATCCGCGAACTGCTCGAACTGTCGCTGATGCGTCTTGGTCTGGCTTGCGACGCAGTGGGTACCGTCGCCGATGCGATCGCCCGACTGGAGGCCCGCCGTTATCGCCTGTGCCTGACCGACATGCGGCTACCCGATGGCGATGGGCTTGGCCTGGTGGAGCACATCCAGGCACACTGCCCGGGCTTGCCGGTGGCGGTGATCACCGCATTCGGCAGTATCGAGACGGCGATCAGGGCACTCAAGCTCGGTGCCTTCGACTTCGTCACCAAGCCGGTCGAGCTCAAGGCCCTGCGCGAGCTCGTCACCCATGCCCTCAGGCTGGGCGCGGCCGGGGATAAGGCTGCGGGAACCACGCCCGAACGTGCCCTGATCGGGCATTCGCCCGCCTTCATGCAGTTGCGCGCCCAGGCCGAGAAGCTTGCGCGCAACCAGGCGCCCGTGTTCATCCATGGTGAGTCGGGGACCGGCAAGGAGGTCATCGCCCGCTTCATCCACAGCCTGGGGACGCGTACCGCCGGGCCCTTTGTGCCGGTGAACTGCGGAGCGATCTCGCCCGAGCTCATGGAAAGCGAGTTTTTCGGTCATCGCAAGGGCAGCTTCACCGGCGCAGCCAGCGACAAGCAGGGCCTGTTCCAGGCTGCGAGCGGCGGCACGCTGTTTCTGGACGAGATCGGTGAGTTGCCGCTGGCCATGCAGGTCAAGCTGTTGCGCGCCATCCAGGAGCGCGCGGTACGGCCGGTCGGTGCCCATGCCGAGGAGCCGGTCGATGTGCGCCTGTTGTCGGCGTCGCATCAGGATCTCGGGCGACTGGTCGCGGAAGGGCGCTTCCGCCAGGACCTCTTCTTCCGCATCAACGTCATCACCTTGCGCATGCCGCCGCTGCGCGAGCGCCGTGAGGACATTCCCGCGCTTGCCGAGCACATCCTCGCTCGCCTGGCTGCGCGGGAGGGCGGGGCGCCGCGCCGACTGTCGGCCGCCGCGCTGCATGCGCTGCAGGGCTATGCCTTCCCGGGCAATGTGCGCGAGCTCGAGAACCTGCTCGAGCGTGCCTGCGCGATGTGCGAGGGCGACGAGATCGACGCCGCCGACATCGAGCTCTACCCGGACCAGACGGCGTCTGGCTGGCTTACCGACAGTGCCGCGGGGACTTTTGGCTTTCAGGTGCCAGGCGATTTCGGCGACCATGGCGGCGGCGGAGAGCCCGGGCAGGAACCCGCTGCCGACGACGCCGAGCGTCTGCGCATCATCCGCGCGCTCGAGCAGACACGCTGGAATCGCAGTGCGGCGGCGCGCAACCTCGGCATGACCTTGCGCCAGCTGCGCTATCGGCTGCAGAAGTGGGGCATGGAGTAAGGCATCGGGTAGGGCAAGCGGTTGATGCTGCAGGGTCGTCCTGGAACGGCCTTCCATTTGGCATGAATGGGAGGTGCCGCTAGAATCCCGGCATGAACCCGACGATCGTGCATCACGGCGCGCGCAACGGCGTGACCGGCTCCTGCCATCAGCTTTTCATCGAGGACGACAGCAGCCTGCTGGTCGACTGCGGCTTGTTCCAGGGCGCCGAGACCGCACCCGATGGTCGCGCTGCAGCGGACCGGCTGGACATCGACTTCCCGGTCAGGGGCATTGGTGCGCTCGTTCTTACCCATGTGCACATCGACCATTGCGGTCGCCTGCCCTGGCTGCTTGCGGCGGGTTTCAAGGGGCCGATCTTCTGCAGCGAGCCCTCGGCGCGGCTGTTGCCTACGGTGCTTGCCGATGCCTTCGAGCTTGGTGTCAGCCGCAACAAGGAGATCGTCGAGCGCTATCTCAAGCTTGTTGAAGCGCGCATCCGCGCCTTGCCCTACCGCCAGTGGCATACCGTGTACCGCAGCCCGGACGCCATCTGTCGCATCCGCCTCCAGCGTGCTGGTCACATCCTCGGCTCGGCCTATGTCGAATGCGAGCTTTCCGGCGCGGCTTGGCCGCAGCCCAAGCGGGTGCTGTTCTCGGGAGACCTGGGGGCACCCCATGCGCCCTTGCTGCCCGCGCCGCAGCCGCCTTGGCAGGCCGATGTCGTGGTGCTCGAGAGTACTTATGGTGACCGCGTGCACGAGGATCGCCGCAGCCGTCGCGAGCGCCTGCAGGCCGTGGTCGAGCATGCGTTGCGTGATGGCGGCACGGTCATCATCCCGGCTTTCAGCATTGGCCGCACGCAGGAGTTGCTGTACGAATTCGAGGACATCCTGTACCGGCAGCGTCGGCGCCCCGGCAAGTTTGCCGGGCAGTGGGCGCAGCTCAGGATCTTTCTCGACTCACCATTGGCGTGGCGTTTCACCGAGCTCTACCGGGAATTGCAGCCGTTCTGGGATGCAGAGGCCAAGGCCAGGGTGCGCGCCGGGCGTAAGCCCCTTTCCTACGAGCAGCTGGTCGCGATCGACAGCCATGCGTTGCACGAAGCCAACGTACGCCGCCTCGCGCGCAGTCGCGAACCGGCTATCGTCATTGCCGCCAGCGGCATGTGCGCTGGTGGCAGGGTGGTGAACTACCTCAAGGCCATGCTCGGCGACGCTCGCCACGACGTCGTCTTCGTCGGCTATCAGGCGCGCGGCACGCCCGGGCACGCGATCCAGACCTACGGGCCGCGCGGCGGTTACGTGGAACTCGACGGCGAACGTGTCGATATCCGTGCCGGCATCCACACGCTTGCAGGCTATTCGGCACATGCCGACCGCGACAACCTCACTCGCTTCGTTACCCGTATGCGCCACCTGCCGGCCGAGGTACGCCTCGTCCATGGCGAAGACAGCGTGCGCGAAGCCTTGGCACGCCATCTGCTTGCCGTCACCGGCGGCAAGATCCGGGTCGTGCCATGAGGCTATTGCTGCAGCCGGCGCATGTACTCGCGGGTGAACATGCGTTCGGGCAGGTCGCGGACGTTCATGTTCTCGTAGGTCAGCACGGAGACCTCGCCCTTTTTCAGCGCATCTTCCATGACCAGCCGAGTTGGGCGCAGCTGCCCTGCCATCTGGCGGAAGTCCTCGTATAACGCGGTTTTAAGCAGTCGGCCCGAGAGCGCATAGAACTCGGCCTTGAGGGGGCGTTTGTCGGCTTCCGCCACCCAGTACCTCACCCGCGCGTAGGTCACGCTGCGGTCCACCGCGGTGAGGTCCAGCACCACCGCCGGCGTGTCGCCCACGCTGTCGCGGCCGGCGATGGTCGGCCGGTAGTCGCCGGCGAAGTTTGCGCGCGCGAGGTCGCCATTGGCCACCTGGCCTGTGAGCCGTTGCGCCAGCGACAGGCGTACCGGCTGCGACACCGCCGGCATGAACACCCATAGATCGCGGCCCCGCATGAGCAGTGCCTGGCCGCGTTCGGTGGCGGGCTCGAGAGTGAGGACGATGGTGTTCTCGTTGCCGCGTGACAGGACGCGATACTTGCGCGTGTCGCCCTCCTTGCCGTCGCTGAGGTTGGCGACCGAGATCTCGGTCTGGAAGCTCTCGCGTGGAAAGCGCACCGCATCGGCGGCGGCCACCACACTGACAGCCTCGTCGTCGTCCTGGGCGTCGGCTGCCCGCAGCAGGGTGGGGAGCAGCAGGCCGCCCGCCAGAGCGGCAACGAAGCGGCGACGGGATCGTAAACTGTGCGTCATGAGTGCTATCCTTTCGGCGTCCAATCAGATTTTCAGCCCTGCACATGCCCATCGTCCAGGTCGAACACGTGAGCAAGCGTTTCCTGCTGGGGGATCAAATCGTCCAGGCGCTCGAAGACGTTACCCTGTCGATCGAGCCCGGCGTGTTTCTCGCCATCGCAGGGCCGTCCGGTAGCGGAAAGTCTACCCTGCTCAACATCATAGGCTGTATCGACACGCCAAGCGCGGGCCGTGTGGTCATCGACGGTCATGACGTATCCGATCGCACGCCCGATCAGCTTGCCGACCTGCGCGCGCGCACCATCGGTTTCATCTTCCAGACCTTCAACCTGCTGCCGGTGCTGTCGGCAGAGGAGAATGTCGAGTATCCGTTGCTGCAGATGCCGGAGTTGTCGAAGAAGGAACGTGCCGAGCGGGTCCGGCACTATCTTGGCATGGTAGGCCTGAGCAAGTATGCCGACCATCGCCCGAACCAGCTTTCGGGCGGTCAGCGCCAGCGCGTGGCGATTGCGCGCGCGCTCGCCACGCATTCAAAGATCGTGCTTGCCGACGAGCCCACTGCGAACCTCGACAGCAAGACGGGTTCGAGCATCCTGAAGCTGATGCGCGACATCAACCGCCAGTCTGGCACCACCTTCGTGTTCTCCACTCACGACCGCAAGGTCATGAACATGGCTGACCGTCTGGTGCGCATCGCCGACGGCCAGATCACCGCACTCGGCATGAAAGCCGAGGGGCGCTGGGTGTTCGTGCAGGACCGTCGGCCGCGTGACGAAGAAGACCCGGAAATCTAGTGAGAAAGCACACCATGCCTGCCTTGAATCGACTCGCCCTTGCCACCCTGTCCGCCGTGGCGCTGTTCATGACCCTCCCGCCGGCGCATGCGGCCGATGAAGCCAGTGACGCTGCGGAGGATGCCGAGTTCGATGCAGAGCTCGATGCGCTCTTCGATGTCGGCGCCCCGGAAGGCGCCGCTGCGGGCAGCGGCATGAAGTGGAGCGGTTATGCCGAGCTGGGGGCCGCCTACACACTGCCCGACCCCGAGCACTGGTCGCGACTGCGTGCCCGCGTCGAGCTTGCCGGCAGTGGCCAGCTTGCGCCTCGAGTGCGCTGGAAGCTCAACGCGCGTGCCGATGCGGATGCGGCCTTCGATCTCGAGGATGAGCACTACCCGGCCGCCGTGCGCAGGGACCAGCGGCGCAATCTGATCCTGCGCGAGGCCTACGTGGATCTTGGCCAGGGCGACTGGGAGTTCCGCCTCGGCCGCCAGCACATCATCTGGGGCGAGATGGTCGGCTTCTTCTTTGCCGACGTCGTCTCGGCCCGCGACATGCGAGAGTTCCTGCTGCCCGAGTTCGAAAGCCTGCGCATTGCGCAGTGGGCGGCGCGGGCGGAGTACTTTGCCGGCAGCAGCCACTTCGAGCTGGTCTGGATCCCCAGGCCCAGCTTCGACGAGATCGGCAAGCCGGGTGGCGATTTCTACACCTTTGCCGCACTGCCGGCGAATACCGTCGTGACCGAGCACAAGCCCTCTGACAGTCTGCGCAACAGCAACTGGGGCGCACGCGTCTCCCATCTGGTGAGTGGCTGGGATCTGTCGGCCTTCTACTACCGCAGCTACGACGTCGCGCCGACCTTGTACGAAGTGGGGGTGGGCACCGCCTCCTTGCGGCACGAGCGACTGCATCAGATCGGTGCGACCTTCAGCAAGGACCTGGGTAGCTTCGTACTCAAGGGTGAGGCGGTCCATACCCGTGGGCGTGGCGTCAACACACTGGTCGCGGCGCCGGTTCCGGGCGGCAGGCTGCTCGGGCTCGAGAAGACGGACATGATCGACTATGCGATCGGTGCCGATATCCCGGCAGGTGCCGATTGGCGCTTCAACACCCAGCTATACGGTCGTTGGCTCGATGAGCATCGCAGCACCATGGTGAGCGACAGGCTCGAGTCCGGCCTGACCTTCCAGGCTGTGCATTCGATCGGCAATGAGCTGGAACTCGAGTTCCTGGCCGTTTCCAGTCTCAACCGTTCGGACTACATGCTCAGGCCGAAGCTGACCTGGAAGTTCGCGCCGGCCTGGCGTGCCGTGACTGGTGTCGATGTGTTTGGTGGCAGTGGTACGGGACGCCTGAGTGCTTTCGATCGCAGTGACCGTGCCTACGTGGAGGTTCGTCACTGGTTCTGAGTGCCGACAGGAGCGCGCGGCCTTGCCGTTGGGGCGGCTTGATGCGTGGGCCGAAACCTCGGTCAGTGCTTGTCCGTCGCGTAGCACGTGACAGCAATGATCATGCGCTCCAACGCAGTGTTCGGCGCGCTTGCGACAGCCTCATCGAGCGCGGCTCAGCTGCGCTTGAGTCCTGCCAGCAGGTCTTGGAGGGTGGTTTCAGACGGGAGCAGGCGGGTTGCGCGCGGTGGAGGTCGGCCGGCTTCGTCGTCATGCCTGGCCAAAGCGCGTTCGAACTGCCGGTGCGAAAGGTGAAGCAGTACCGCTGCAGCACCGACGCGAGGGCAGACGCGCTCGGGGCCGGCAACCCTGTACCCGAAGATGCGCTGATAGAAGCGTGCGTGGCGAGGATGGACTTCGATGAAGACGTCCGACATTCGCTGGGTCAGCTTCGCCAGCACGTAGAGCGCCTGCAGCAGTCCGGCGAGCGCATCATGCGAGCCAAGGTCGGGATCGATTGCGAGTCGTGTGATTTCGCACACTTTGCCGCCGGTTTTTCGGACAGCGTCGATCTCATTGCTGTACAAAGTGTCTGCCAGCAGGCCGGAGCCCAGATCCATACGCAGAGTGAGCGTCGCAACCGCGTGTCCTTCGCGCAGCGCGACCACGGTGATGTCCCGGCGATCGAGCTCGGCGTGCATCCCGTAAGGGAACAGGCCGCGAGCCGAATACATGCGCTCCACCAGCCTGCTGCTCTGGCGTTTCAGATCGTCACAGCCGTTGGCGATGCGGATCTGGAACCCGTTCTGCTCGAAAGCCAGGCCGTTGGCCGCATCGAGCGGGGGAGGGAGCGCGTTGACGAAGCCGGCATTGCCAGGCTGGGCGGCGTCGGAATGAGGCGCGCGCGCACTACTGACCGCCATGGACGCATGTAAGGCGTCAGGCGCAGGTTGTGATCCATGCATGGAAGTGGCCGAGTTCTCGAGTGATGTTCAGGACAGTATAGCGCCGACCTGCTCGCTATATCTGCCGCGCGCAGGCCCTTCTGTTGCAACAAACGTTCCAGAATCTACAGACGTCGATCACTGCGTAGTGTAAGCGATTGTGTGCATTTGTTCCTGTCGACGCAAACCTGCATCCGCCTAGCATCCCCAATCGTGGATCGACGTCGTATCATTGCGAATCTTGAGACAGAACAGGGGGCTTGTCATGGTGAGCAGCTTACGGGGCGCATGGAGTTCGCTTGGGCGGTGCTTGATGCCGGTGCTGGCGGTGGGTGTGCTGGCTGGATGTGCGTCGAGCTTTCCACCCGCTCCGCCCTCCGCGGCAGACGCGGACTACAACTATGTGATCGGCCCGGGGGACACCGTTTCGATCAACGTGTGGCGCAACCCTGAGTTGTCAACGTCGGTGCCTGTGCGGCCCGACGGCAAGATCACGGCGCCGCTCGTCGAGGATCTGCCTGCAATGGGCAAGGATTCGACCACGCTTGCCCGCGACATTGAACAGCACCTCGCCAAGTACATCCGTGATCCGGTCGTCACCGTCATCGTCACCGGGTTCGTCGGACCGTACAGCGAGCAGATCCGCGTGATCGGTGAGGCAGGCAATCCGCAGACGCTGCCCTACAAGCAGAAGATGACCCTGCTCGACGTGATGATTGCAGTGGGCGGTCTCACCGACTTCGCCGACGGCAATGCAGCGACCATCCTGCGCACGGCCGAAGGCAACAAGCAGTACAGCGTCCGTATTCGCGATCTCGTGAAGCGTGGCGACGTCTCGGCCAACGTCGAGATGCGTCCGGGCGACGTACTGATCATTCCGCAGAGCTGGTTCTGATCTCTCACTCGAACGTCGGCACCCGGCCCGCTTGTGGCTGGGGTCTTGGCGTGCAGCACGGCAAGGACACATGGAAGAACTCGTATCTCAAGTCATAGGCTACCTGCGCGGCATGTGGCGATTCCGCTGGTGGGGCTTGGCTTTGGCCTGGCTGGTCGGCGTCGCCGGCGGGGTGGCGATCTATCTCATGCCCGACAAGTACGAGTCTACCGCTCGCATCAATGTCGATACGCAGTCCGTACTTCGGCCGCTCATGTCGGGCCTCGCGGTGCAGCCCAACGTCAGTCAGCAGATCAACATGCTCAGCCGCACGCTGATCAGCCGGCCGAACGTCGAGAAGCTCATTACCATGGCTGACCTCGATCTGGGCGTGCGCAGTCCGGCGGAGCGCGAGGCGCTGATCAACGCCCTGATGAGCGACCTGCAGATCCGCTCCACCGGGCGGGACAACCTGTTCACCCTCGCCTACGCCGATACGAGGCCCGAGCGTGCCCAGCGCGTAGTCCAGTCCTTGCTGTCCTTGTTCGTGGAGTCGGGCCTGGGGAGCAACCGCCAGGATGCCGACGCCGCGCGCAGGTTCATCGAGGAGCAGATCCGCAGCTACGAGCAGAAGCTGACCGAGGCGGAGAACCGGCTGAAGGACTTCCGTCTGCGCAACATGGCGCTGCTTGGCGCCGGCACGCGCGACTACATCACGCAGATTGCCGACGTTAACGAGCAACTGCGTCAGGCCCGTCTCGAGCTCCGCGAGGCAGAGAACTCGCGTGATGCGATGAAGCAGCAGTTGGCAAGCGGGCAGTCCGAGGCCGATTTTGCGCCGCCGCCGATGCTGGCCACCCCGGAGATCGATGCACGCATCGAAACGCTTCAGCGCAACCTCGACGATTTGCTGCAGCGCTACACCGAGCGCCATCCGGATGTGGTCGGTGCTCGGCGAGTGATCGAGGAGCTCGAGAAGCAGAAGCAGGATCTCCTCGCACAGATGCGCGAGAATCCGGTCGCCAGTCCGATGGGCGGTTTTGGCATGGGGTCGGGGATCGAGCAGACGCGGCTTGCACTGGCCCAGGGAGAGGCGCGTGTGGCCTCCTTGCGTGCTCGCGTGACCGAGTTCGAAAGCAGGCTCGAGACCTTGCAGGCCGACGCGCAGCGTATTCCGCAACTCGAGACGGAGATGGCGCAGCTCAATCGCGACTACAGCGTCCATAAATCCAACTACGATGCGCTCGTGTCGCGCCGCGAGTCGGCCAGCATCGCTGCCGAGATGAACACCCAGGCTGGTATTGCCGATTTCCGCGTCATCGATCCGCCGTCGATGCCGACCAAGCCGTCTGCACCGAATCGTCTGCTGTTGCTGCCTTTGGCTGCGCTGGTGGGCTTGGGGGCCGGGTTTGCGCTGACCTTCCTGATCAGCCAGTTGCGACCGTCCTTCGGCGATCCGCGTCAGCTGCGCGAGATCAGCGGCCTGCCGGTGCTGGGTACGGTGTCGATGCTGCCGACGCCTGAGCGCCGGCGCAAGCGTCGCAACGGCCTGATCGCGTTCGGAGGTGGGCTGGCCGCCTACGCCGGGGCCTTCGCCTTCGCCACCGCCGCACTCAAGATACTGCAGGGCTGAACGGATACACACGATGAGCATTATCGAAAAAGCAGTCGAGCGCCTGGACAGGCTCAAGCAAGCGGCCCGCGAGCCCGATGGCGAACAGCAGCCAGCGGCCGTGGTAGTCGAGAGCGCGCGGGCGCCTGCCCCGTCTGCAGCGGCGGCGCCGGCTGCCGCTCCCAAGGGAGACCGCCTGGCCAAGCCTGAGCAGGTCATCCGGACAGCGGAAGCCGCGGCGCCGGCGGCAGACGATGCCCCCAAGGCGGCCCGGGCTGTGGGGCGCTCGATCCGTATCGACCTGGAAAGATTGGCTGCGCGCGGCTTCGTCACGCCGGACCAGCCGCGCAGTTCGATCGCCGAGGAGTTCCGCATCATCAAGCGGCCCTTGCTGCGCAACGCCACCGATGCCGGGCCGGCTGCGATCGAGAGCGGCAACCTGATCATGATCACCAGTGCCTTGCCGGGCGAAGGCAAGACGTTCAACGCAATCAATCTCGCCATCAGCATGGCGATGGAGCTCGACTACACCGTACTACTGGTCGATGCCGACGTGTCGCGCCCATCCGTGCTGCGCGAGCTCGGTCTGCCCGCCCAGCGTGGATTGATGGATGTGCTGTCGGGCGAGGTGCCCGATCTGGGTGACGTGATGCTGCGCACCAACATCGACAAGCTGTCGATCCTGCCTGCCGGCATGCCGCATCAGCGCGCTACCGAGTTGCTGGCGTCCGAGGCGATGACGAGCATGCTTGCGCAGATGGCCCAACGCTATTCGGACCGGATCATCGTGTTCGATTCGCCGCCGGTGCTGGTGACCACCGAGTCCCGCGTGCTGGCGACCCACATGGGGCAGGTCGTCATTGTGGTCGAGGCTGAGCGCACCACGCATGCTCACGTGCGACAGGCGCTCGCCACCGTCGATAGCTGCCCGGTCAGGCTCATGGTGCTGAACAAGTCGCGCGAGCGTGCAGTCGGCGGTTACTACGGTTACGGATACGGATATGGATATGGACAAACGCCGGAAACCCGCCCGGAAGCTGCCTGACGTCCGTCTCGTCGGGCGTGCGCCTGTCATCGGGGTGCTTGTCGGCGCGCTCCTTGGCTGTGGCAGCGTGCTCGCACAGTCGGTCACCGTCACGCCCTCCCTCGATACCTCGCTCACCTGGACCGACAACGCCGGCGCGGCGGGTGGCGCGTCGGGAGGCGGCGAGGCGGACTGGATCTTCGAGGTTTCTCCCGGCATCTCCGTGTCGCGCACCAGTGGCCGGCTCAACGGTGGCCTGAGTGCACGCCTGCGCAACCTGGTCTATGCCGACGACACGGACCGTAACAGCTCTTACCTGAGCCTGCAGGGGCGCGGCAGCTTCGAGGCGGTAGAGGATCTGCTTTTCATCGATTTCGACGCCGGCATCAGCCGCAACAATCTGTCGGCGTTTTCCGGCGGGGCCTCTGGCGACCGGCTGTCGAGCCAGCGCTCGAGTGAAACGCGTACCTGGTCGATTGCGCCCCGACTGGAGTCGGACCTGCGCTTCGGCGAGGCGGCGGTCGGTGCCGTCGAGTATTCGTCGCGCGGGATCAGTTCCGGCAGCGATGGGCTCGGCAACCAGAACGTCGAGACCCTGGGCGTCCGCCTCTCCGACCCCGGCGGCCGGCGCTTCCTGGGTTGGGGCTTGGCCTATACGCGCACCGACTCGGATGGCGGCACGGCCGAGAGCAGCTCGCGCAGTGCAGAGACCCTGCGCGGCACGCTGTTTGCAAACCTGTCGCCGCAGTTCCGCCTGCGTGCAATCGGCGGTCACGAATCCAACGACTATGCAAGCGGCCGCAGGACCAGTGGCGATATCGTGGGGGCCGGTTTTGACTGGTATCCCACCGACCGTACTTCGATCACGGCCACGGTTGAGGACCGCCTCTTCGGGCGTGGTTACAATCTGGGCCTCAATCACCGCATGCGGCGCTCGGTGTGGTACCTGAGTGCGAGTCGGGATCTGTCCTCGACCGCGCAGGAACTCGGGCCCGGGCTGACGGAGGCCTCGGGCCAGGCATGCCTGGATTTCGTCTCGAATCCGGCGAACTTTCCTGAGATCACCGACCCTCTCGACCGTTTCCAGCTTCTCCTGAACTGCATTGCGCGGCTTACGCTGCGCTCCAACGCGGCGTACGTCAATCAGTCGCTGAGTGCGGGTTTCTCGTTGCTGGGGGTGCGCAATACGCTCAGCTTCTCGGTCTCGCGGGCGGATCGCTCGCTGGTCAGCAACATCTCCAGCCTGCTGCCCGGTACCGATGACTTCCAGAACACCGACAACGTACTCACTACCTCGGCAACCGTGGCGTGGAGCCATCGCCTCACCGGCACCAGTGCGCTCGATGCCAGCCTGACCCGGACGAACTCCGAGGGGCGAGATAGCTCCGGGCTGGAGACGAAGCGCCTGCTCGCTTCCCTGGGCCTGAGCCGGCAGCTTGGCCCGCAGACCCAGGCTGGCCTGCGCTATCGCTACCAGAAGGCGGAGGGGAGTACCGATTACACCGAGAATGCGGTCACGGCCACGCTCGGCATGCGTTTCTAAGCGGAACCCTGATGTACGAATCCTTCTTCAAGCTTTCCGGCAAGCCCTTCCAGCTCAACCCCGATCCCGCGTTTTTCTATGGCAGCCGTGGGCATCGCCGTGCAATGGCCTACCTCGAGTACGGTCTGCACCAGAGCGAGGGCTTCATCGTCATCACCGGCGAGATCGGCGCGGGCAAGACCACGATTGTGCGTAGCCTGCTCGAGCAGCTCGATCCGGACAAGGTGGTCGCTGCCAACATCGTCAGTACGCAGATCGATGCCAGCGATATGTTGCGCATGGTCGCGGCCGCCTTCGGCGTGCCCAGCCGAAGCCTCGACAAGGCGGGGCTGCTGCTCGCACTCGAAACCTATCTGGTGTCGGTTGCCGCAGCCGGCAAGCGCGCCCTGCTGCTCGTCGATGAAGCACAGAACCTCACGCCGGCGGCGGTCGAGGAACTGCGCATGCTGTCCAACTTCCAGCTCGAAGACCATGCCCTGCTGCAAAGCTTCCTGGTCGGCCAGCCCGAGTTCCGCGACATCATGCAGCGCGGCGAGATGCAGCAGTTGCGTCAGCGCGTGATCGCGTCCTACCACCTTGGTCCGCTCGACCTGCAGGAAACCCAGGGCTACATCGAGCATCGCCTGGCGCACGTTGGCTGGGCGGGCGATCCGATCTTCCAGCCCGGGGCCTATACGGCAATCTACGGCTACACCGGGGGCATTCCGCGCCGCATCAACACCTTGTGCGACCGGCTCATGCTCGCTGCCTACATTGCTGAGCGTCATGTCATCGCGGAGGACGATGTTCGCGAGGTCATCGATGAGCTCAAGCAGGAGTTCGCTGCGCCGCGGCGGCCGTTGCCGACCGAGAGCAGTCCGGACGCAAGCCTCACGGGTGCGCTCGACAGCGCCGTCAATGCCGTAGCCACGGCGCAGGCAGGGATTGAAGCAATCCAGCTGGATCTTGATCGGCTGCAGGTGTCGCCTGAGCTTGCCGAGCGGGCGGCCGGACTTGCGGCCGGCTACGACCTTCAACGCATCGAGGCGCGCCTGGCAGGGCTGGAGCAGTCTGCCGCCGCCACCCTCGGCCTGCTCAGCCAGTTGCTGCAGGCAGTACGTCGTGAGAGACCCGCAGGGGAGGAGCGCCAGTGAGCCCGTTGCCGATCGATGAGCTACCCCCGGTCATCTGCGTGGTCGGGGCGCGCCCGAACTACATGAAGGTTGCACCCATCATCCGCGCCTTCGCTGCGCACAATCCGCCGATCCGTACGCTGCTGGTGCATACCGGGCAGCACTACGACCCGGCAATGAAGGACCGCTTGTTCGCCGACCTGGCGCTCCCCGAGCCCGACGTCAATCTGGCGGTTGGCTCGGGGTCGCATGCAGTGCAGACGGCCGAGGTCATGAAGCGTTTCGAGCCCGTCATCGACGAGCACGGTGCGCGCGCCGTGCTCGTGGTGGGTGACGTTAACTCGACGCTGGCGTGCGCTTTGGTTGCGAGCAAGCGTCACATTCCGGTGGTACATGTGGAGTCTGGGCTGCGCAGCAACGACCGCCGTATGCCCGAAGAGATCAACCGCATCCTCACCGACCAGATATCCGACGTGCTCTATACGACCGAGCGTTCCGCCCACGATAACCTCGCGCGCGAAGGCATTGCGCCCGAGCGTGCGGTGTTCGTCGGCAACGTCATGATCGACAGCCTGCGCGCGAGCTTGCCCAAGGCCGTACCCGCCGCCAGCCTGCTGGCTGCGGCCGGTCTCGACCCGCAGCGCATCGAGGGGGGCTACGGCGTTGTCACCCTGCATCGTCCATCCAACGTCGACCATGCGGAAGTGCTTGGGCCGATCATCGAGGCATTGCATGTCGTGAGTGCCCGGTTGCCGCTGGTCATCGCGCTGCATCCGCGCACGCGCGCCAACCTCGAACGCTTCGGCATGCTCGGGCGCATCGATACGCCCGGATTCCTGCTCTTGCCGCCGCAGGGCTATCTCGAGATGCTCGGTCTGCTCTCCGGTGCGCGCATGGTGCTGACTGATTCGGGCGGCATCCAGGAGGAGACCACTGCGCTTGGCGTGCCGTGCATCACCATCCGTGAGAATACAGAGCGCCCGATCACGGTCGAGCAGGGCACCAACACCCTGGTCGGGGTGGACCCTGCAGCCATCATCGCGGCGGCCGACAGCGTGCTCGCGACCGGTGGCAAGGCGGGCCGCGTGCCCGAGTACTGGGACGGCCGCTGCGCCGAGCGCATCGCCGCCCACCTGCACGACTGGCTGCTCGCCCACGACAGCAAGGCCTGAGGCTGCAATGAGTTCCCGTATTACCAATGCCTTCACCTGCGACGTCGAGGACTACTTCCAGGTCTCCGCGCTTGCGCCGCACTTTCCGCGCAGTCAATGGGACAGTGTGCCTTGCCGCGTCGAGCGCAACGTCGACCGTATCCTCGAGTTGCTCGACGGTCACGGTGCGCGCGGTACCTTCTTCACCCTGGGATGGGTCGCCGAGCGCTATCCGCAGCTGGTACGCCGTATTGCCGGCGCAGGGCATGAGGTGGCCAGTCATGGCTATGCCCATGAACGTGCCAGTGACCTCACGCCCGAGTCCTTCAGCGCCGACATCCGTCTCGCCAAGGCTGTCCTCGAGGACATCACCGGTCAGCCGGTCACCGGTTATCGCGCGCCCAGCTTCTCGATCGGCACCGCCAACCTGTGGGCGCACGACTGCATTGCCGAGGCGGGTTACCGGTACAGCTCCAGCGTGTACCCGGTCAAACACGACCACTACGGTATCCCCGATGCGCCACGCTTCCCCTGGCGCCTGCCCAACGGACTGGTCGAGGTTCCCGTCAGTACCGTGCGCATGTTCGGGCGCAACTGGCCCGCCGGTGGCGGCGGCTTCTTCCGTCTGTTGCCCTATTCCTTGTCGCGCTGGCAGATTGCCCGTGTCAATGCCGATGATCGCAGGCCGGCGATCTTCTACTTCCACCCCTGGGAAATTGACCCCGAGCAGCCGCGTGTGACCGACGCCACAGCCAAAACCCGCTTCCGGCACTACATTAACCTTGAACACACCGAAGCACGGCTCGATCGCCTGCTTTCCGATTTTTCCTGGGGGCGCGCAGACGAAGTCTTCCGCGACGCCGCCTGAACCAGACTGGAGCGGGATGCGCGCAATGGACAGACTGCCGATTCACGTCAGCATGCTCACCCCTGCCGAGGTCGAGCGCTGGGATGACTTCGTGCGCCGGTGCCCGCAGGCCACGTTCTTCCACCTGTCGGCTTGGCGCGACATCCTGGAAGGCGTGTTCAAGCACCGCAGCTTCTACCTGTATGCCGAGCGGGCAGGCGATATCGTCGCCGTGCTGCCCTTGGCCGAGGTACGTAGCCGCGTGTTCGGGCATGCGCTGACCTCGCTGCCTTTCTGCGTGTATGGTGGAATTGCAGCCGACGTCGATGCGGGTCCCGAAGTCTTCCACATGCTTGAGATGCGGGCAGAGGCTCTGGCAACTGCGCTTGGTGTGCAGCACACAGAGTACCGTAACCTGAAGCCGGTGCATGCTGACTGGCCGCGCCAGGAGCTCTACGTCACCTTCCGCAAGGCCCTGCTGCCCGATGTTGAGGCCAACATGCTCGCCATTCCGCGCAAGCAACGCGCAATGGTGCGCAAGGGCATCAAGAACGGCCTTGTCAGCCACGTAGATGACGACATCGAGCGCTTTTTCGCCCTCTATGCAGACAACGTGCTTCGCCATGGCACGCCCGCGCTGCCCAAGACCTTCTTCGAACGCCTCAAGGCGGTCTTCGGCGAGGCCTGCGAGGTGCTCACCGTGACCGACCCGGCGGGTAAGCCGCTGTCGAGCGTGCTCAGTTTTTACTTCCGCGACGAGGTGTTGCCCTACTACGCGGGTGACGATACCGCTGCGCGCGATCTCGCTGCCAACGACTTCAAGTATTGGGAGCTGATGCGGCGCGCCTGCGAGCGCGGCTGCAAGGTTTTCGACTATGGTCGCAGCAAGGTCGGCACGGGTCCGTACAGCTTCAAGAAGAACTGGGGTTTCGAGCCGCAGCCGCTGTCCTACGAGTACCGTCTCTACAAGCGCGACAGCGTGCCCCAGAACAACCCGATGAACCCCAAGTACCGCGCCTTCATTGCGCTGTGGAAGCGTCTGCCCATTGGCGTCGCCAACCGCCTGGGGCCACATATCGTGCGTAACCTGGGGTAGGGCGGTGGAGGACAGCCGCCCCCCACTGCTCTACCTGACGCACCGCATTCCGTACCCGCCCAACAAGGGCGACAAGGTGCGCTCGTTCAACATCCTGCGCCAGCTTGCGCGGACCCACCGCGTCTTCCTGGGCTGCTTCGTCGACCATCCCGACGACAAGCAGCACATCCCGGCCTTGCGCAAGTGGTGTGAACACAGTTGCGTGGTGCCCATCGAACCCGGTATCCGCCGCATTGCCAGCCTGCGCGGCCTGTTGCGCGGCGAGGCACTGAGCCTGCCCTATTACCGCAGCCCGCGCTTGCGCGCCTGGGTGCGCCGGGTTGTCATCGAGCACGGCATCCGCAGCGCGGTTGCGTTCTCGGGGCCGATGGCACAGTACCTGGATCTGCCTGGACTCGATCGACGGGTGATCGACTTCTGCGACGTGGATTCAGCCAAGTGGTCGCAGTACGCCAGTGACCGGCGTTGGCCCATGTCCTGGCTGTATCGACGCGAGGGTGAGCGCTTGCTTGCCTTCGAGCGTGCCAGCGCAGCGCGCTGCGATGCCAGCCTGTTCGTCACCGAGGCCGAGGCCGAGCTTTTTCGTGGCGCGGCGCCCGAGATTTCGGCGCGTGTCGGCGTCATGCAGAACGGGGTCGATGCGGAGTACTTCTCGCCTGAACACCGTTTCGAGTCACCGTATCCGCCGGGTGGGCCGGTGCTGGTGTTCAGCGGCGCGATGGATTACTGGCCGAATATCGATGCCGTAACCTGGTTCGCCCGCGAGGTGCTGCCGCGCATCCGCGCCGAGCAGCCTCAGGTGCGCTTCTGGATCGTCGGCATGAACCCGGCGCCGGCCGTGCAGGCACTGGCTGCCGAGGGCAGCGGCGTGGTCGTCACGGGTACCGTGCCGGATGTGCGCCCCTTTCTCGCTCACGCGCAGGTCGTTGTCGCCCCGCTGCGCATTGCGCGCGGTATCCAGAACAAGGTGCTCGAGGCCATGGCCATGGCGCGCCCGGTGGTGCTTACCCAGGCGCCCGCAGCCGGGCTCGCCGCGCAGAATGGCCGCGACTGCGAGGTGGCTGCCGACGAGGCGGATCTTGCTGCACGTGTGCTCGGTCTGCTTGGCGATGATGCTCGCCGTGCCCGTATGGGTGAGGCGGCGCTTGACTGCGTGCTGCGCGCATACAGCTGGTCGGCGCATCTGCGCGTGCTCGACGGCTTGCTCGACGTGCAACCGCCCGAGCCCGGCGGCCAGGAGGACATTCCGACCGTGATCGGCGAACTCGCCGACGCTGCACCGTCCCAGGTGGCTTGATGCGCGAACTGCGGCCGCTGGTGATGCACCTCGTCTACAGTTTCGATGTCGGCGGGCTGGAAAACGGCGTGGTCAACCTCATCAATCGCATGCCGCCGGAGCGCTACCGCCACACGGTGGTTGCGCTCACGCGCTGTGCCGAAGGGTTCTGCGAGCGCATCCGGCGTGAGGATGTCGGCTTCGTGTCGCTGCACAAGCCTGCTGGCCATGGCATCAAGCTCTATCCGCGCCTGTACCGCTTGTTCCGTGAGCGGCGCCCAGCCATCGTGCACAGCCGCAACCTTGCCGCGCTCGAGGCGGTCGTGCCGGCGCGTCTGGCGGGTGTTCCGGTGCGGGTGCATGGCGAGCACGGCTGGGACGTCTCCGACCCTGGCGGCACTCGGCGCAAGTTCCAGGTGCTGCGGTGCCTCTACAGCCCCTTCGTGAGCCGGTATGTTGCGCTCTCGGGCCACATCGAGTCCTACCTGACCGGGCGGGTCGGGATCGCGCCCGCGCGTGTCGAGCGCATCTGCAACGGGGTTGACACCCTGCGTTTCACCCCCGCCGCAACCGGTGCGCGCCAGACCCTTGCCGGCAGCCCATTCGCCGATGCGAGCGTGGTCGTCGTCGGCACCGTCGGCAGGCTGCAGGCAGTCAAGGACCAACTCACCCTGGTGCGTGCCTTCGAGCTTGCCCGCGCACGGGGTGGGGTGGGGCAGAGGCTGCGCCTGATCATTGCCGGCGATGGCCCGCTGCGCGGCGAGGTCGAGGCCGAGATCCGCCGCGCCGGGATCGGCGACGCGGTCTGGCTTGCCGGCGAGCGCACGGATGTTCCGGCGGTCATGCGTGCGCTCGACGTATTCGTGCTGCCCTCGCAGGCCGAAGGCATCTCCAACACCATCCTCGAGGCCATGGCCAGCGGCCTGCCAGTGGTCGCCACCGCAGTCGGCGGCAACGGCGAGCTGGTTGCCGAAGGCGAGACCGGCTCCCTCGTGCCCGCGCAGGACCCGGATCGCATGGCCGAGGCGCTGCTGTGCTACGCTTCTGATGCTGCATTGCGGCAAACGCAGGGGGCGGCAGGCCGCCGACGCGTCGAGCACGGCTTCAGTCTCGACGGCATGGTGGCACGCTACACCGCAATGTATGACCAACTCCTGCAGCGCGCCGGCGTAGCGCCTGCCAGATCCTAAAGGAAGCCCGACCATGTGCGGCATCGCCGGCCTTTTCGATACCCGCGGCAAGCGCGACTTCGAGCGCGCGCTCATGCAGCGCATGAATGACGTTCAGCACCATCGCGGCCCGGACGAAGGCGGCTACCACTTCGAACCCGGCGTGGCGCTTGCGCACCGCCGGCTGTCCATCATCGATCTTGCCACCGGCCAGCAGCCGCTGTTCAACGAGGACGGCTCGGTGGCGGTGGTGTTCAACGGCGAGATCTACAATTTCCAGGAGCTGGTGCCCGAACTCGAGGCGCTGGGTCACGTCTTCCACACCCGCAGCGACACCGAGGTCATCGTGCACGCCTGGGAGGCCTGGGGCGAGGACTGCGTACAGCGCTTTCGCGGCATGTTCGCCTTCGCCCTGCACGACCGCAACCGCGACACCTTCTTCATGGCGCGCGACCGCCTCGCCGTCAAACCAATGTTCTACGCGCTGCTGCCCGACGGCACGCTCGCCTTCGGCTCCGAGCTCAAGGTGCTGATGCAACACCCCGATCTGGATCGCCGCATCGACCCGCTGGCGGTGGAGGAGTACTTTGCGCTGGGCTACGTCGCCGAACCGCGCACCATCTTCCGCGGCGCCAAAAAGCTCGGCCCGGGCGAATCGCTCTGCATCCGCCGCGGCCAGCCCATCCCCGAGCCCAGGCAGTATTGGGACGTGAGCTTCACGCTCGACAACGACATCAGCCTCGAGGAAGCCTCCGCAGAGCTCACCGAGCGCCTGCGCGAATCCGTGCGCCTGCGCATGATTGCCGAGGTGCCGCTGGGTGCCTTCCTGTCAGGCGGGGTGGACTCCAGCGCGGTCGTCGCCACCATGGCCGGGCTCTCCAGCGAGCCAGTGAACACCTGCTCCATCGCCTTCGACGACCCCAAGTTCAACGAATCGGAATTCGCCCAGAAGGTCGCCGACCGCTACCGCACCAACCACTTCGTCGAGACGGTCAAGTCCGACGACTTCGACCTCATCGACACCTTGGCCGCGCTCTACGACGAGCCCTACGCCGACAGCTCCGCCATCCCCACCTATCGGGTATGCCAGCTTGCGCGCAAGCGCGTCACAGTGGCCTTGTCCGGCGATGGCGGTGACGAGAGCTTCGGTGGCTACCGCCGCTATCGCATGCATCTGATGGAAGAGAAGATGCGCGCAGCGCTGCCGATGGGCGTGCGCCGGCCCATGTTCGGCCTGCTCGGTCGCCTCTATCCCAAGGCTGACTGGGCGCCGCGGGTGTTCCGCGCCAAGACCACCTTCCAGGCCATGGCGCGCGACGCCACCGAGGCCTACTTTCACAGTGTCTCCATCCTGCGCGGCGACATGCGCGACAAGCTCTTCAGCGCAGATTTCCGCGCCAGGCTCGGTGGTTACGACGCGCTCGAGGTCTTCCGCCGCCATGCCGGCGCCGCCAACACCGACGATCCGCTCGCCCTCATCCAGTACCTCGATCTCAAGACCTACCTGGTCGGCGACATCAACACCAAGGTCGACCGCGCCAGCATGGCCCATTCGCTGGAAGTGCGCGAACCGTTGATGGACCACAAGCTCGTCGAATGGCTCGCCACGCTGCCGTCCGGCCTCAAGATCCAGGGCAACGAAGGCAAGTACCTGTTCAAGAAGGCGATGGAGCCCTTCCTGCCCGACGATGTGCTCTATCGCCCGAAGATGGGCTTCGCCGTGCCGCTCGCACGCTGGTTCCGCGGCCCGCTCAAGCAGCGCGTGCGTGACGCAGTGCTGGGCGAAACCCTGGCCGCGACCGGTATATTCAACCGTGACTACCTGCAGCATCTGGTCGACGCTCATCAGTCCGGCGCCCGCGATTACAGCGCGCCGCTGTGGACCTTGTTGATGTTCGAAGCCTTCATCAGGAACAACACCGCACCGACACGCGCGCCAGCGGAAGTGGCCGCGGCGGCTTGAATCTCATGCGCATCCTTCACATCCTCGACCACTCCATCCCGCTGCACAGCGGCTATACCTTCCGCACTGCAGCCATCCTGCGTGAGCAGCGGGCACTGGGCTGGGAGACCTTTCACCTGACGTCGCCCAAGCAGGGCCAGGTTGCGGCCGAGGTGGAGGATGTCGACGGCCTGCGCTTCTACCGCAGTCCGGTGCCTGCGCCCGGCCCGGCAGGGATCAACGAGTTGCGCCTGATGCGTGCGACCGAGGCCCGGCTGGAGCAGCTTGCGCGGGAGCTCAGGCCCGATGTGCTGCACGCGCACTCGCCGGTGCTCAATGCCATCCCCGCCATCCGTGTGGGCAAGCGGCTTGGAATCCCGGTGGTGTATGAGATTCGCGCCTTCTGGGAAGACGCTGCGGTCGATCACGGCACGACGGCCGAGGGCAGCCTGCGTTATCGCGCCACGCGTGCCATGGAGACCTGGGCGCTCAAGCGGGTCGATCACGCCTTCACCATCTGCGAAGGCCTGCGTGCGGATATCGTCGCGCGCGGCATTCCGGCGGCCAGGGTCACGGTGATCCCGAATGCGGTGGATGTAGAAGGCTTTCAGCTCTCGGGCGACGCCGACCCGGTTCTGCGCCGGGAACTGGGTCTGGAGGGCTGCACGACCATCGGCTTCGTCGGTTCGTTCTACGCCTACGAAGGCCTGGATCTGCTGCTCGACGCCTTCCCTGCGCTGCTCGCCAAGCGCCCCGATCTGCGCCTGCTGCTGGTTGGTGGCGGTCCGCAGGACGCCAAGCTAAAGGCTCAGACCGAGCGTTTGGGAGTGGCGGACAAGGTGGTGTTTACCGGCCGGGTGCCGCACAGCGAAGTCAGTCGCTACTACGATCAGATCGACCTGCTTGCCTATCCGCGTCACTCCATGCGCCTGACCGAACTCGTCACTCCGCTCAAGCCGCTCGAGGCGATGGCCCAGGGGCGGCTGTTCGTGGCCTCGGACGTCGGCGGTCACAAGGAACTGATCCGCGACGGCGAGACCGGCAAGCTGTTCAAGGCCGGGAGTGCCGAGGCACTCGCCGCCGCCATCGACGCCATGCTCGCCGACCGCGGACGCTGGCCGACCATGCGCGCGGCAGGGCGCCACTTTGTCGAGGAAGTGCGAAACTGGACGAACAGCGTCGCCCATTACCGTGCAGTGTATGAGGCACTCGCCGGTCGTACCCGGCGCGCAGCCTGAGCGCACGCCGATGTCGTTTTCCGGTCTTCGTGTCCTGCTCGTCGGGCCGTTGCCGCCCCCCGCCGGCGGCATGGCCAACCAGACGCGGCAGCTCGCCGAACTGCTGCGCAGCGAGGGGGCGAGCGTCGAGCTGGTGCGCGTCAACGCGCCGTATCGTCCGGCATGGGCCGAGCGTCTCAAGGGCATCCGCGCCCTGTTCCGGCTGCTGCCCTATCTCGTCCAGCTCTGGCGCGGGGCAGGGCGGGCAGACGTTGCCCATGTGATGGCCAACTCGGGCTGGTCCTGGCACTTGTTCGCGGCCCTGCGGTGTGGATTGCGAGCCTGCGTGGCGTGGCAGTGGTGGTGAACTACCGCGGTGGCGAGGCCGGCAGCTTTCTTGCACACGCCGCCGGTGCCGTGCGCACGAGCATGCGCCGTGCTGCGCTGCTTGCCGTGCCCTCCGGCTTTCTGCGTAAGGTCTTTGCGCAGCATGGCATGCCGGCGCGCATCGTTCCCAACATCATCGACTTGGCGCGCTTCCACCCCGCGCCGCGGCCGCGTCGGCCGGCTGCGGCCCCGCACCTGCTGGTGGCGCGTAATCTCGAAGCCATCTACGGCAACGATACTGCGCTGCATGCGTTCGCACTGCTGTCCGCGCACTATCCCGCGGCGACCCTGACACTCGCCGGGGAAGGCCCTCAGGCGCAGGCGCTGGAACGGCTTGCGCGCGAACTTGGCGTCGCCGACCGTGTCAGGTTCAGCGGTCGGCTCGATCGCGACGAGATGGCTGCGCTCTACCGTGATGCAGATCTCATGCTCAATGCGAGCAGAGTCGATAACATGCCCAACGCGATCCTCGAGGCATTGGCAAGCGGCCTGCCGGTGGTCACGACCGCGGCCGGCGGCATCCCCTTCATGGTCGAGCATAGGCGAACTGCGATGCTTGTCGCTGTCGATGATGCAGCGGCGCTTGCCGAGGCGGTGCGGGTGGTGCTGGATGATGCGGCCCTTTACGAGGCGCTGAGGGCGCGCGGGCTCGATGAGGTGCAACGCTACTGCTGGCCCTCGGTGCGTGCCGAACTGCTTGCGGCCTACCAGGATGCGATGCAGGGCGAGGAAGCAAGGCGCAAATGAACATGAAGGAAGGTGCAATGAGTGTGACCAATGCCAGCCACGATCCTGGCCAAGCCAACGCTGCAGGTGATGCGCCCGCACGCAGGCTTCACCTCGCGGTACTTGCCGTCGGTCTGCTGTGGCTGTTGTTCTGGTACGGCGACACCTTCATGGCGATGGTCCACATTTGGGATCGCTCGGAGACCTTCGCCCACGGCTTCGTGATTGCGCCGATCTCGGCCTGGCTGGTCTGGCGGCGGCGCCACTTCATCCGCAACCTGCCGATCGAACCGTCGCTGCTTGGCGTCGTGCTTGGCGTCGGCGCGGGCTTTGCATGGCTGCTCGGCGAGCTTGCCAGCGTCGATGCCGTGTCCCAGTTCGCCGTCGTCGGCATGCTGGTGGCCTTTGTCTGGGCGGTGATGGGCACGGCGGTGATACGCACCTATGCCTTCCCGATCGGCTTCCTGTTCTTCATGGTGCCCTTCGGCGAGTTCATGTTCCCGAGCATGATGGACTGGACCGCCAACTTCATCATCTGGGCCGTGCGCGCGTCGGGCGTGCCGGTTTATGCCGAAGGCTACAACCTGGTCATCCCGTCGGGGCGCTGGGAAGTGGTCGAGGGCTGCAGCGGCGTGCGCTACCTGATGGCCTCGGTGGTGGTCGGCAGCCTGTTCGCTTATCTCAACTACACCTCGACCCGCCGGCGGCTCATCTTTGTCGCCGCCTCCATCGTTCTGCCGGTGTTCGCCAACTGGCTGCGCGCCTACGGCATCGTGATGCTCGGCCATCTCACCGACAACAAGCTGGCCGCCGGGGCGGACCACCTCATTTACGGCTGGGTGTTCTTCGGCATCATCATCATGATCCTGTTCTGGGTCGGTTCGCGCTGGCAGGAGCCGGAGGAGTCGGCGCCGGCGGCACCGATCTCGACACCGACGACGGCCGGTACTGCGCGTGCCGGTCGTGCCGGCTGGCTGGTCGCGGCCGTCGTGGTGGTGTCGATGTGGAACCCGGTGCTGGCCTTCATCGATCGCCAGGGGCAGCATGGGCCGGTGGAGTTCGCGGCATTCTCCCTGCCTGCGACGTGGCAGCCGGCGAGCGCTGCCAGCTTGCCGGAGTGGGAGCCGAGCTATTCCGGCATGCGCGGCAAGCTCACCCAGACCTGGGCCGGTGAAGATGGGGCAGTCGGTCTCTATGTCGGCTTCTATCGCAACCAGGGGCCTGGCGAGGAGCTCATCAACTTCGACAACCGGGTGCTGGTCAGCAAGCACCCGGTGTGGCGGCGCACGGGCGAGAGCCTGCACTCGATTCAGATTGGCGATCGTGCCGTCCCCTTGCGGGGCCTGACCATGCTCAGCAACGACGGGCGGCGCATGATGGTCTGGTACACCAACTGGATCGACGGTCGGTGGACGGTGAGTCCCTATGTTGCGAAGGTCTACCTTGCCTTGTCGCGCCTCACGGGCGAAGGTGACGACTCGGCCGTGGTCATGTTCAGTACCGCGTATGTGGAAGGTCATGGCGAGACCGGCGAGGCCCGCCTGAAGGCCTTCATCGAGGACGCCGGCCCGGCGCTGCAGTCGATGCTGCAGCAGACGGCTGAACGCTGATGGCGGGCCGGGAGCGACTGATGAACAAGGATGCGCGCTCGCCCTACACGCGCTTCATCGCGGATGTGGTGTTCCCGTTACACGAGCGCCTCAAGCGCCATGACACGGTCGCCGTCCGCAAGCAGCTCGAGGACAGCCAGTGGTGGCCGCGTGAGCGCCTGGAGCGATTCCAGGTCGAGCGCCTGCGTACTTTGCTGCGCCATGCCGGACAGCACGTGCCCTATTACAAGGCGCTCTTTGCCCGTGTCGGCTTCGACCCCGAGCAGGTGCAGTCGATCTCGGACCTGGGCAAGCTGCCGTTCCTGACCAAGGCCGAGATCCGTGCGCATACCGACGACTTGAAGGCCGACGATGCCGGTGCGCTGGCGCGCTTCAATACGGGGGGGTCGAGCGGTGAGCCGCTGATCTTCTACATCGGTAACGAGCGTGTCAGCCACGACGTCGCGGCCAAGTGGCGCGCAACGCGTTGGTGGGGTGTCGACATCGGCGATCCGGAGATCGTCGTCTGGGGCTCGCCGATCGAGCTCAGCGCGCAGGACCGCATCCGCGCCGTTCGCGACAAACTCCTGCGTACCGAGTTGCTGCCGGCATTCGAGATGTCCGATGCCAAGCTCGACGGCTTCATCGAGCGCATTCGTGTCCGCCGGCCGAGAATGCTGTTCGGCTATCCGTCGGCACTCTCGCACATTGCCCAGCATGCAAACAGGCGCGGGGTCCGCATGGACGGGCTCGGCATCAAGGTGGCGTTCTGCACCTCCGAGCGCCTGTACGAGCATCAGCGCGAGTTCATCGAAAGCACCTTCGGCTGCCCGGTCGCCAATGGGTACGGCTCCCGGGATGCCGGCTTCATCGCCCACCAGTGCCCCGCGGGCGGCATGCACCTGACCGCCGAGGACGTCGTCGTCGAGATCGTCGACAGCGCTGGCCAGGTGGTGCCGGCCGGCGAGTCGGGTGAGATCGTGGTCACGCACCTGGCGACGCGGGAGTTTCCCTTCATCCGCTATCGCACCGGCGATGTCGCCACGCTGGACACCGGCGCGTGCGCATGTGGCCGCGGCCTGCCCATGCTCAAGGAGATCCAGGGACGCACGACCGACTTCGTCGTCGCCCGTGATGGCACCGTGATGCATGGGCTGGCGCTGATCTACGTGCTGCGCGACCTACCGCAGGTGGGGGGCTTCCGTGTGGTGCAGGAGAGCCTGGAGTTGACGCGGGTGCAGGTCGTACCCGGCGCAGGCTTCGATGGCGCGACCGTGGAGCGTATCCAGCGCGGCCTGTGTGCGCGCCTGGGAGCGGGGGTGAGCGTCGAGGTGGAGCAGGTCGATGAGATCCCGCCGGAGAAGTCCGGGAAGTATCGCTATATCGTGAGCAAGGTCGACGCGGCGGGGGCGGCATGAGGGATCTGTTCGTCGCACTCGTCGTCTTCGGTTCGCTGCCCTTCATCCTCAAGAGGCCGTGGCTCGGCATCCTGATGTGGTCCTGGCTGGGCTACATGAATCCGCATCGCATGGCCTGGGGCTTCGTCACCTCGATGCCGGTGGCGCTTATCGTGGCACTGACCACGTTTGCGGCAATCCTGTTCTGCAAGGAGGAAAAGCGCATCCCGTGGACGCGCGAGACCGTATTGCTGCTGATCTTCACCGGCTGGATGTTCGTATCCACCCTGATGGCCCAGTATCCAGGCATGGCCTGGCCGCAATGGGACAAGGTGTGGCGGATCATCCTCATGACCTACATCACCATGATGCTGATCACCGACAGGCAGCGCCTGTATTGGCTGGTGGTGGTGATTGCGCTGTCGATCGGCTTCTATGGTTTCAAGGGCGGGGTGTTCATCCTGACCGGCGGGAGTGGAAACAACGTGATGGGACCGACGGGCTCCTTCATCGCAGACCGCAACTCGGTCGGACTGGCACTGCTCATGACCGTGCCGCTGCTCTGGTATGTCAGGCTTCAGACCACGAATGTCTGGGCAAGGCGCGCGCTGCTTGCCGGTGGTGCGCTGACCCTGGTTGCGATTATCGGGACCAATTCGCGTGGGGCCTTGGTCGGCCTTGCCGCCGTCGGGTTCTTTTTCCTGATGAAGGCACGCAACCGTTTTGGTGTCATCCTGGCGCTGATCCCGGTCTTCCTGGTGGTGCTTTACGTGATGCCGCCGGAGTGGTTCGAGCGCATGCATACGATCCAGACCTACGGTGAGGATGCCTCCGCGATGGGGCGGATCTACGCCTGGGGAAATGCCATCACGCTGGCGAACATGTTCTTCTTCGGCGGTGGTTTCCGCGCGATCACCGGCTACGGGGGTACGGATTCGCACAGTAACTGGTTCGGTGTGCTGGGCGAACTTGGCTGGGTGGGCCTGGGCATGTTCGTGCTGCTGCACATCTTCACCTGGCTGTCGGCTTCGCAGGTCATCCGCTGGTCGAAGCCGCATGCATCATTGACCTGGGCGCGCGACCTTGCGGCGATGGTCCAGGTGAGCCTGATCGGCTACATGTCTGCGGGGTCCTTCCTCGGCCTGCAGTACTTCGACCTCTTCTACCATCTGATCGCCATCATCGTGATCTCGAAGATCCTGGTTCAGAAGGAACTGGATGCGATGCGGGGGCAACAGCCTGCTCTGCAGCGGGATAGAGCACCACTGGAGCGAGACACGGGCCGAATGGCTCTGTCCTAGCAGAAGAGCAAGGAGCAGCGCCGGGCGGCCGCCGCCCGCGTTCGGTTCTGCATCCAGGCGCCAGCGCGGGGGCTAGACCCCATGAGCGTTCATCAGGGCTGTGCGGGACCAGGCCATCAGGTAGCGGGTCGGTGTGTATCGACCCTGTTCATGAAGGCGCCGTCGGGTGTCCGAGGTGGCTGTTGCGCCCGCTATGGCATCGGGGCCGCTGCCTGCGGGAAGGAAAAGTGCGCCACCTCGCTCTGGTTCATCACGCAGGTAGGCAAGGTGCGGGCTGATGGTGCGGACTGCCGGATCGTAGTACCAACTGATGCCCATCAGCCCCCGGCTTTCGGGCCAGCGCTGCAACAGTTCGGCGACGAGGGCGTAGCAGCGTTGCCGTCCTTCCGGGTTGAAGTGCGACAGCATCGCCGGGTGAACATGGTTTTCGAGGAAAGGTGCGAAGCCGTGGCTGCGCAGCCCGAAGTAGACCAGGGCGCGCATGAGATTGCCCGGCGCCTGCCGCAGAACAAGCGAGCGCGGCACCCCCGAGTGACGGTAGACCAGATGGGACGCGCAAGGGATGAGCCACATGCGCAGAATGCCGAGATCCTTCAGAAAGATGTCGTCGCGTGACGAGCGGGCCCACTGGGGGGACTGTGTCGTGCGCTGCAGCATGCGATCGAGGTTTTCGAGGTAATACGGCAGCAGGCTCTCCGGGAGCGCCGCCTGCGTGAATCGCCTCTCGAACTGCCGGATGAGCTCCAGGAGAAGTAGATCCAGCAGTCCCGGGGCCTGGCCCGCGGGTTCGCTATGCGCGAATGCGCTCACGTGTGCATGAAAGGCCGCGGGCAGATCGGTATAGCCGCGTGGCCGCGGCGGATGCTTGCCGCTTGTGCCTTCGAGCGTGAGCATGAGTTCCGATACGAGTCGCCGTGCATTCTCGGGTGGCAAGCACAACCGGTCACAGGTCCCTGTCCAGGCATCTCTGGTGCTGGCGGAGAGCGTATCGAAGCGTGTCATGGGGGCTCTGCTCGGCTGGGTCAGGCGAGCGTATCGCGCTTCAGGGCCCCGACTGTGCGCACGATCTGCCCCAGGCGCGAGCGCAGTGCCGACAGAAGGCTCCAGAATCCGCTCAGACGGGCCTCAAACTCGATGTCGGAGAGGGATTCGTTGTCGAGGATGCGCTTGAGCGCGTATGGTGAAGTGCCAGGGGGGTTGAGTCCGAATTCGGTCGTGGTGGCGGACTGGATGCCGCTGCTTGCAAGGACCGGAAACAGCTCGGGCCGGTAGAGGCCGCTCGGGTAGCAGAAGTGGTTCAGCTGCGCTGGGGCTTTGCCAAGTATCTGGCCGAGTACATCACGGTTGCGTTCGAGCTCTTGGCGCAGCCGGTCGGGGTTGAAGCCATGCATCCGATGCGAATGGGTGTGGAGCTGAATGTCCAGGCCCCTTTCGTGAGCATCGCGTACCTCCCCTGGCTTCATGAGCATGAAGACCCTGCGGGCTTCCAGGTTATCGAGGTCGATGCCGAGCAGATCGGCGATCCTGAGGGTTTCGGCCCGCCTGGCTTCTGCTGTGGGCTGGGACCGGATCCGGGCGGCGATTGCGCGTGATAGTTGCTGCGTGGAGGGGTGTGGCAGTGTCTGGTCGGGGAACAGGCGCCGCAGGTCGGGCGGGTGGATGGCACGGCTGGCAAGAAAGGTAGCCAGCACGTAGATGACCGGCTCCTGGTCCATGACATCTTTTGTCGTCAGGTACAGGCTTGCAGGGTAACCGTGTTGCTCGAGAACGGGCAGCATGTGGAGATAGGTGCCGACCCAGCCATCGTCAATGGTGATTACGACATCGCGGGTACGGACGCGCCGGTTGGCCAAGTCGTCGCAGGCCTGGCGCAGCGGGATCACCCGGTACCCGCATCGCGCGAGGAGGGCCATGCGCTTGCGGAAACGGTCCGCGCTCATGAACAGGCAGTCGCCGTAGTGCGGCTCCCCGCCCAGCCATATGCCGTGATAGCACAGGATGCGCAGCTGCCCCCGCGTCAGCATCCTGGACAGCGCGAACAGCCCCAGGCCCTTCGCCAAGCGCAGGAAGAGGGGCTTCAACACCATGCCCCCCGGGAACGAAAATGCGTGCCGGCTCTCGTCACGCGTTGGCTTGGAGCCAGAGCTCCAGTTCCACCAGTACCCAGATCATGACCCCATAATAGCTTGCATGGCCGCTGGCGTGTTCGCGACGCAGGTAGGCCAGGTACGCCGGTTTCACGATACCGCGCTGGCCCAGGCTGGCCAGGGCGTCTTCGGCCAGCGCCTTGAGCGGTGCGTGCGCGTTCAGCCACAGTCCGAAAGGCAGGCCGAAGCCGTGCTTGCTCTTGGAGATGGTCTCGTCGGGCAGGAAGCCGCGCAGGGCGTCCTTGAACAGCACGCGCAGCCGGCCCTTGCGCACTTTCTGTTCTGGCTTGAGCTGCCCGGAGAAGGCGACGAGGTCGTCGTCGAGGAAGGGGAAGCGCACCTCCACGCCGGCGGCCTCGCACATGCGCGTGACTTTGCGCAGATCGTTGTCGGCCAGCGTGATCTTGTGGTCGAGGTGCATCATGCGCTCGATCGGCTCGGGTGAAGCGCAACGGAAGTAGGCCTCGCGCGCGAGCTCCAGCGGGCGGTTGGTGTCGATCGCGGAGAGGAATTCAGGCTCGAAGATGTCTTGCAGCGGGCTGCGGTGCAGGAAGTTGTAGGTCTCCATGCGGTCTGGCAAGGGCACCCGTGCCTGCTCGATGTAGCTGCGCGCCTTGCGCACTGGCATGATCGACGCGCCCAGTGGAAAGTGCATCACCACCGGCTCCAGCAGATTGCGCAGCACGGGGGGGACGCGGTGGTAATGCTCGAAGACGCCCTGTTTGGCATAGCGTTCGTTGCCGCCGAAGAACTCGTCGCCGCCGTCGCCGGCCAGCACCACTTCGATGCCGTGCTCGCGCGCCATGCGCGCGCAGAAATAGGTCGGTGCCGCGGATGCGTTGCCGAATGGTTCATCGTAGGCCGCGGCAATGAGCGGCATCGCCTCGACGACATCGTCGGCGGTCACGTAGTACTCGTGCGCATTGGTGCCGAAATGGCGGGAGGTGATGCGGGCGAATTCCAACTCGTCGAAGCCCTGGGCGTCGAAGCCGATCGAGAAGGTCTCGGCCGGTTTGCCGCTGACCTTGCCCAGCATGCCGCTGACGGTGGAGCTGTCGGTGCCGCCGGAGAGGAAAGCGCCGGTTGGGCGGCCATCGTCGGCCTGGCGGGCTACGGCTTGTTCGGTGAGGTCAAGGAAGCGCTTGCGCAGTGCGGCTTCGTCGCCTGCGGCGCTGGCGTCGTAGGCAAGCTGCCAGTGAAAATTTCGCACTGCGTTCCTGCCGTCGAAGCTGGCGCATTGTGCAGGCAACAGCTTGGTGATGCCGGTAAAGGCGGTGTCGGGGCTGGGCACCATGTGGCAGTAGAGGTACTCGAACAGCGCCTGCCGGTCGATCGGGGCCGAAACCAGGGGGTGCTTCGCCACCGCGCGCGCGCTGGTGGAGAAGACGAGCGTCGCGCCCACCTGGGCGAAGCACAGGCGCTCGGTGCCGGTGCGGTCGATCGCGAGCAGGGCCCGCCGTTGACGCATGTCGATCAGCACAATGGCGAAATTGCCCTGCAGTCTGCCCAGAGAGGCTTCGCCGCCATCACGGTAAGCCGCCAGCGCGGCCGCGGCCACGCCTTCCGCGCGGGCGCGTGCGGCGAGTGACGCATCGGCCCAGCGCGGCCGCCCGAGCACTGCAGCCAGACAACCTGCGCCAAGATCGGTTGCCG
The DNA here is from genome assembly GCF_000310125.2 of Thauera sp. 27. Taxonomy (NCBI): domain Bacteria; kingdom Pseudomonadati; phylum Pseudomonadota; class Betaproteobacteria; order Rhodocyclales; family Zoogloeaceae; genus Thauera; species Thauera sp. 27. Next base: position 27,365 of record NZ_AMXB01000004.1, on the reverse strand, counting down.
TAGAGCAGGCCGGGTGGCTGGTGGCGAGCATGCCGGCATCGCTGGCCTGCACCTGCATGTCGGCGGACGACAGCCCTTCGGCTGCCAGCATCGCGTGCAAGGCATCGTGCGATGCAACACGTTCGTCGAAGTTAACCCAGCCGCAAAGTACTCGTCTTGATGTCATCGCTCTAAAATGCCCAAACCCATCGGAATGGCCACTATGGTAGCCGAGGTTGCAAGCGGGCAAGTGCGGCACGAATCACTCGGGATCAAGTTCATGGCGATGCGCATCAATGGCTGGTGGAGAGCGGGCATGCCCGGCGCGGGTGTCGTATGCGCTGTGGCACTCAGTATTGATTTCCTCTGCTCCTGACTCGTGGGACAAATGTACGCCTTTCTCCTGATTGCCGGTTTCTCTCTGCTTGCAGCATGGGTGTTGTTTTTTTTCGCGAACCGCGACCTGCTGCTGCGGCTGTGGCGCGAGCCCACATTGCTAAGGCCGGTGCTGATCGTCGAGAGCGACGACTGGGGGCCGGGGCCAGAGGCGGATGCGCAAGCTTTGCAGCGCATCGCAGCAATACTTGCGCGAGTGCGCGACCGCGAGCATCGGCCTGCGGTGATGACGCTCGGTGTCGTGCTGGGAAAGCCCGATGGCGCGGCCATTCTCGCCGACAACTGCGGACACTATCACCGCAGCGGCCTGGGCGAGGCACGCTATGCGCCGATCGTGGGGGCCATGCGGCAGGGCTGTGAAATGGGGGTCTTCGCACTTCAGCGCCATGGTCTTGAGCACTGCTGGCCTGAGTCGCTGCTTGTGCGAGCCCGTCAGGACGGCGTGCTGCGCGCATGGTTGGCGGACCCCGAGGCACGCAGCGAGGCCTTGCCGTCCGCGCTGCAGAGTCGCTGGGTGGACGCCGGAACGCTTCCGAGCCGCCCCTTGCCGGAAGCGGAGGTCCGGCGTGCGGTCATGGACGAAGCGGAGGTCTTTCTGACCCTCTTCGGCATTTGTCCCCCGGTTGCCGTACCGAATACCTTTGTGTGGGACGACGCGGTCGAGCGTGCCTGGGCGCAGAGTGGGGTACGTTGTGTCGTCACATGCGGGCGTCAGTACCAGGCGCGTGGCGCGGATGGCGCGCTCGCGGCATCCGCGCGACGTATCGTCAACGGAGAGTCGGGGCAGAGCGGTGTGCGCTACCTTGTGCGAGATGCCTACTTCGAGCCGATCCGCGGCCACCGCGCGGAGCAGGTGTGGGAAGCTGTGGCGCGGCGCACCGCCCTGGGACGACCCACCCTGCTCGAGACGCATCGGGAGAGCTTCATCGACGCTGACCATGGCGACACCGCGCTGGCCGAACTGGAGCGAGCACTTGCTGGCGTCGTCGAGCGTCACCCCGACGTGTGCTTCATCAGCACGGAGCGGCTGGCCGATGCCTATGCCGATCGGCAGCATGCGCTGTGGCAGCGCAGCATGCGTGCACGCAGCGTGACATTCCTGCGCCGTTTGCTTGCCGAGGCAGGCCTGTCGCGTCCGCTCAAGCTGTGCGGGCTCTACTTCGTGTTGCCGATGGCCGTGCGACTGCTGGCCACCGTGACCCCGTCCGCAGCGGGTCGGCACTGAGGGTGTTAGCATCCGCCCCGCCGCACTGGAAACCATCATGCAAAAACGCTATCTGGTCCTGACCGAACTCTTTCTGCCGACCAAGGGAGGCACGGCCGTCTGGTTCGACGAGGTCTATCGCCGCCTCGGCGGCAAGGACATCCACATCGTCACCGCGGATGTGCCGGGCGCGGAGGAGTACGACCGCGATCACCCGAACTCCATTCACCGGCTGTCGCTCAAGCGCGTACCCTGGCTGAAGCCGGAGTCGCTGCTGATGTACCTGCGCTTCTTCTTTACCTCGCTGTGGCTGGCATTGACCCACCGTTTCGACGCCATCCATGCTGGCCGAGCATTGCCCGAGGGCCTGGTGGCGTGGCTGGTCGCACGCCTAACCCGCCGGCCGGTGGCGATCTACGCACATGGCGAGGAGCTTACCGGCTGGGGGCGGGGCAACAAGTACAGGGCCATGCGCTTTGCGCTGCGCCATGCGGACAAGGTGATCGCCAACAGCGACTTCACCCACGACACCCTGGTGGAGATGGGGGTCGCGCCCGAACGCATCGAGATGATTCATCCCGGTGTCGATACCGAACGCTTCCGGCCCGGGCTGCCGTTTCAGGATCTGCGCGACAGCCTGGGGCTGGCCGATGGGGTGAGACTCATCCTGTCGGTGGGCCGCTTGAGCCGGCGCAAGGGCTTCGATACTGTGATCCGCTGCCTTCCCGCTGTACTCGAGGCCGGGGTGGACGTGCACTACGCCGTCATCGGCATCGGCGAGGATCGCGACTATCTTGCCGGCCTGGTTGACGAGTGCGGTGTGGGCGGGCGCGTGCACCTGCTCGGTCATGTGCCCATGGACGATCTGCCGCGCTGGTACAACGCCTGCGACCTTTTCGTCCTCGCCAATCGGGATATCGAAGGCGATACCGAAGGCTTCGGAATTGTTTATATTGAAGCGGCGGCGTGCGGAAAGGCCGCGATTGCCGGCCGCGCGGGTGGAACGGGTTCAGCCGTGCTCGACGGCGTGACGGGGCTGAGGGTTGAGACGAGCAACCTTGACGAGTTGCGGCAGGCGATCTGCCGCTTGCTGGGGGACAGCGGATTCCGCGACACGATGAGCGCGGCCGCGATGGAGCGCGCGCACGCTATGCTGAGCTGGACTGCGGTGGCTCAGCGGACCAGCGCCTTGAACTTGCGCAGCTGAGGGTGATGAGGGTCATGATCAGGAACTTGATTGGTTTTCTTGGTGTGGGGCTCGTGCCCGTCCTGCTTTCGCCAGCGATGGCGCAGTGGAACCCCGGCGGAACGCCGGCGGAGCAAGCACAGTTGCCGCAAGTATGTGCAGTCAAGCTCCGCAACGATGATCGCAGCGCGGAGGGGCAGCGCTACCTTGCTCAGTTCGGCGCCGACAACTGGGTGCACATGCACCATTACTGCTATGGGAGGGTCTTTCTTCTCCGTGCGGCCCAAGCGTCGACGAAGCGGGATCAGGACTATCAGCGTTCGCTGGCCGTGAAGGAGTTCTCCTATGTGCTCAAGGCTGCGAAACCCGATTTCTGGATGCGCCCGCAACTCAATCTCGAACTCGGCCGGGTTCACCTGCTACTGGGGCAGGCTGCGCAGGCGACGGCGCTTTTTTCCGACGCGATCCGGCTCAATCCTCACTATCAGCCGGCCTACCTGGCGTTGATATCCGAACTTCGCAGCAAGGGACAACAAGCTACTGCGCTTACTGTTGCAGAAGAGGGGCTCAGGCACCTCCCAAACTCAGCCGAGCTCAAGAAGCTGTATTTCGAACTCGGCGGCAAGGAGCCTTTGCCCACGCCTGCCAGAGCGGCGACCACGGGTCGGGGGGCGGGTCGGGATGCACCGCCCGAAGCGACTCGCGCTGACACCAGTCAGGCCGAGTCCGCCGCAACGGAGCGCAAGGAGGCGGGTGACAGCGAGGTGGCCGAGGAGAATGCGCCGAGCGAGGCGTCCCCAGCCTCGTCGGGGCAATCGCGGAACTGCCGATTTTGTCCGCCCGATGAGGTCGAGGAGCGTTGGCGCGAAGGGTTTCGCAACTAGCGCGGCGGGCATGGCAGTTTGACCGGCCAGTCAATTCCATGATGGATCGAGTGAGATGAGCGTTCCGATTCGAATCTCGGTGGTCGTTCCGGTCTATCGCTCACAGGAGACGCTGCCGCACCTTCATCGACGCCTGCTGGTTGTTCTCGAAGAGCTGGGAGAGACCTTCGAGATCCTCTTCGTTGAGGATTGTGGTGGCGACGATTCCTGGGCTGTCATTGAGGCGCTTGCCGCCGCGGACGCCAGGGTGCTGGGTTTGCGCCTTGCGCGCAACTACGGCCAGCACAACGCCCTGTTATGTGGTATCCGGGCCGCACGCGGCGAGTGCATCGTCACCCTTGATGACGATCTGCAGAACCCCCCTGAGGAGATTCCGCGCTTACTTGCCAAGCTGAATGAGGGCCATGACGTCGTGTACGGTGCGCCTCAGGCCGAGACGCACGGTTTTCTGCGCGACCAGGCTTCCCGGATCACCAAGCTTGCGCTGCAGGGGGCGATGGGGGTGGAGTCGGCCAGCAAGGTGAGTGCGTTTCGGGTCTTTCGGACTCGTCTGCGCGAGGCGTTCGCCGCCTATCGAAGCCCATCGGTCAATATCGACGTGTTGTTGACCTGGGGTACCACGCGATTCGCTGCCGTACAGGTTCGGCAGGATGAGCGGGCCATCGGTGACTCGGGCTATACGCTGAGGAAGCTCTTCAATCATGCACTCAACATGATGACGGGCTTTTCGGTGTTGCCGCTTCAGATCGCAAGCGTGCTGGGAATTGCCTTCGGCGCCTTGGGCTTTCTCGTGCTCTTCTATGTGCTGCTGCGTTATCTGGTCGATGGCAGCGCGGTACCAGGCTTCCCTTTCCTCGCATCGATCATCGCCATATTCTCGGGGGTCCAGCTCTTTGCGCTCGGGATCTTTGGCGAATATCTGGCGAGAATGCATTTTCGTTCGATGGAGCGCCCGCCCTACGCGCTGATGTCGTCGACGCGCATGCCTGCCGATACGGAGGGCGGCTGTGGCCAACGTGAGTGAGTCGCGCGGATCTGCTCTTCTGCATGGGGAGATCACTGCCGGCCCGCTTCGCCTCGCCTGGGCGGAGGCGCCGTGGGATACGGTGGTACTTGGTCATCCTGTGGTGCAGATTTCGCGGATCGAGGCCGACCTCGGTGCAAGAGCGGACGATCTCGCACCTTTCGTCGTCGCATGCGAGGCGGGTGGCGTTGAGTTGGCAAGTTGCCGCCTGGCGCACGATCGCTTGCGCGAGTCCATGCTGCTCGAAGAGATCGGTTTTCGCTTCATCGAGATGGTCTACCAGCCCGAATTCGTCTGCTCGGAATGGACGCAGACAGGCGATGAGAGGGGGCTCGAACTTGTCCTTGCATCGGCACGTGATCTTCCGGCGATCGTCGAACTGGCTGGCACCGCCTTTGGCTGCGAGCGTTTCCACATGGATCCCAGACTGCCGTCCGGTCTGGGTGACCTGCGTTACCAGAACTGGGTACGCAACTGCCTGGAGCATCCTTCGCAGCGCCTGTATGCGCTTAGAGAGGCTGGGGACCTGGTGGCGTTCTTTGTCGTCGAGATGCTCGTCGACGGTACCTGCTACTGGCACTTGAATGCTGTCTCACCAGCACGGCAAGGCATGGGCTATGGGCTGCGAGCCTGGCGGCAGATGATGCATCAGGCGTTCAAGGATGGGGCGCGTCGGGTGCGTACCAGTATCGTCGCGCGGAACCACCGTGTGCTGAACCTATACGCGCGGTTAGGTTTCGTGTTCCCCGCGCCATCGATGACCTTCCACTGGGTGCGCAGCGCATGAGCGGTCGTGTCGCACTGCGCCAGTTTCTTCGTTATGCCACGGTAGGCCTGGTGTCGAACGCAATTCTTTACCTCGCATATCTTGGGCTCACTGCCCTGGGTGTCGAGGCCAAGCGCGCAATGACGCTGCTCTATGTCCTGGGCGTCGTGCAGACCTTTGGCTTCAACAAGCGTTGGTCGTTTGCCCATGGGGGTGTGCGGGGCACTGCCTTCGTTCGCTACGCCATATCCTATGCACTCGGCTATGTGATGAATCTCGGCGGTTTGCTGGTATTCGTGGACGTACTCGGATATCCGCACCAGATCGTCCAGGGGCTGTTCATCCTCGGGTTGGCGATGTTGATGTTCCTGCTGCAGAAGTACTGGGTCTTCAGACCGCTGACCGTCTCCGCGCAAACGACCGGGCCACTGCCATGAACATCCCCTTCAACAAGCCCCACATGACGGGCAAGGAACTTTGGTACATCGCCCAGGCACATGCCAATGGACACCTCGCTGGCGATGGGCGCTTCACCGGCCTGTGTTCGCGCTGGCTCGAGGCTCGCACCGGCGCTTCCAAGGCCTTGTTGACCCATTCATGCACTGCAGCGCTGGAGATGGCCGCCATCCTGGCCGATCTTCAGCCTGGTGATGAGGTCATCATGCCCTCTTACACCTTCGTTTCGACGGCCAACGCGTTCGTGTTGCGTGGGGCCGTACCTGTTTTCGTCGATGTTCGCGCCGACACCCTGAACATCGATGAGCAACTCATCGAGGCAGCCATCACGGCGCGCACGCGGGCGATAGTCCCTGTCCATTACGCAGGTGTCGGCTGCGAGATGGATGCGATCATCGATATCGCCCGCCGCCATGAGCTCCTGGTGATCGAGGATGCTGCACAGGCGGTCATGGCGAGCTACAAGGGCCGACCGCTGGGTGGTATAGGCGACATGGGGGCGTTGTCCTTTCATGAGACCAAGAACATCATTTCCGGGGAAGGGGGGGCACTGCTCGTCAATTCGGTGCATCACGCCGCGCGAGCCGAGATCGTGCGCGAGAAAGGCACCAACCGTTCGCAGTTCTTCCGTGGCCAGGTCGACAAGTACACCTGGGTCGACATCGGCTCATCCTACCTCCCGGGGGAGCTGATTGCGGCCTTCCTGTGGGCTCAGATGGAGGAAGCCGACAGCATCACCCGGCGCCGGCTGGGCATTTGGGAGACCTACCATCATGGCTTCGCCGAAGCCGAGCGCCAGGGTCGCCTCCGGCGCCCGGTGGTCCCTCCTCACTGCGCACACAATGCCCACATGTATTACCTGCTGCTGCCCGAGCTGGACGTACGCACCGCCTTCATCGAGCGCCTGCGCCGCTTGGGCATTCACTGCGTGTTCCACTACATCCCCCTGCATGATGCGCCGGCGGGTCGCCGCTTCGGGCGACCGCACGGCATTTTGGCGGTGACCGAGGATGTCGCCAAGCGGCTGGTCCGCCTTCCCGTATGGTTGGGCATGGAGGACGAGCAGGCCGGGATCATCGACCAGGTCCTCGCCGCGCTTTGAAGCGCTCACCCCAGAGATCCGGCTGTGCGCAGGATGTGCGATCGCATCTTGCGGATGGGTCCGGTGGCCATCTTTTCAAGCGCCTGCTCTGGCTGGCGCTCGTGGGCGCAGTCGTGATCGTCGCGTTCGCCCGCACTCCGCTCGGGGATGTGCACTGGGACTCACCGATCTATCTATACCAAGCCAAGCGTTTCGCCGAGACGCCGTATGTTAATGACATTGCTGCGAGTTCCAGGCAGATCGTCGCCCAGATCGCGGGAAACTGGCCAGAGGATGAGGGCTATTCGGAGGCCTACTGGCGGGCCAGTCGCCTGGGCCACATCGCGATCCTGGGCGTGCTTGTCGATGTGCTCGGGAGCACGGCGAACGCGGTTCTCGCCGCGCATTGGCTGTTTGTCATCGCGATGCCGCTTGGCTTGTTCGCGTGGTGCCGGGTTGCCCTGCTTGCGGGGAGACTGATCGAGCCGGATGAACGGCTCGGGCTTGGCCTGTGCTTCTCTGCGCTCCTCTTCGTTCTTTCGGATATCTACGCCTACCTGAGTGGCAATCTTGTCAGCGAGGTCATCAGCTTCGGCCTGGGGGGGGCGGCGGTGTGGGCGCTGCTGGCGGCCGTAAGCACGGGCGCCGTGATGCTGGCGGCGGTCTCGGGCGTGCTCGCCGTGCTGGGTTACATGGTCCGGGTGGAGAGCGTCTGGGCATGGTTGGCATTCATGCTCGCCTTCCTGGCGTTCGCACCGGCGCAGCCAGCACGCCAGATGCTGCTACGCTGCTACGTCATCGCGGGCGCGGTGGCGCTGCTCGGTTATGCACTCTACGCCTGGTTTTTCCATCCTCTGGCGGACCCGCGCCACTACCTCGAGTTTGCGGGCAGCCTGGTGGACAGAGCCAGGAGCGGAGTGCATCCGTTGAATCTCGTATTCGTGGTCGGTGGCATGCTATGGCTTGGCGCTGCGCTCGCCCTTGCCTTGTTCGTCAGATCGCCCCTGGTGCGCTTTGGCGGGCTATGGCTCCTGCTTGCAGGGCTTCCTTCCTGGTGGTTGGTCGCGGCAGGCTCCGAGGTGCAGACGCGAATGTTGATCGGTCTGGTGCCACCGCTGGTTCTGCTGTCTGCGCTTGGATGGTGCTGGGTGTTTGGAGGCTGGCGCACGCCGATGCGGCGCGGGATGCTAGGTGCCACCTTGGTGCTGCTCTTGATCGTGCGGCCGCCCGTCTACGGTTGGCTGGTCGAGCAGCCGGGTGTGTGGCGTCTCCAGCGACTCGGTGCTGCCATGCTCGTGCCGAAGTACGAGCGCATCGATTACCAGCCGCAGGCGATGGCAGTGATCAGCGCGCACGTTTTCGATGCGCAGGCCGTGCCGACGGTTCTGCTGCGCGGCGTGACGGTACAGCAGGAGTACCTCAACCTGATTCGCTTCTTCGGACCATCCTACTCGAGTGATGCACGCCTTGCGCTTGTAGGGGATCCCACCAATCCGGGCGCCTGCGAGCACAAGCTTGACCGCCCTGATGAACCGGTCCGCTTCTGCACTGGCTTTGCAGGAGAATCCGCGTTGCCTGCAGCAGTGGAGGCAGGGCGTGTATTCAATCTGAGGCGCGATCAGGTCGCGCCCTTGCTGGGCGCTACCGAGCGTTTGCGGGCGGGCGGTTTCGTGCTCGAGCACCTTGGTCGCTGACCCCCCGCCGCGGATGCGAAAGGGGGCTGTGGCCCGAGCCTGCTCTCAGCCCGCTTCGGCAGGATCCAACTCCAGGCGTTGATCTTCCCGAAGGGCCGGGTCGTTTGCCATCCAGGCGTGCAGTTCGCCCCAAAGCCGCACGACTTCCTCGGGATACTTCGCCGCCACGTCACTCGTGCATCCCGGGTCGGCTGCGACGTTGTAGAGGCTGAGCTTGCGACCGGACTCCAGCGGCTGGTAGACGAGTTTCCAGGGGCCGTCGCGTACCATGCGGTCCTTTGCCACCACGACCTCTTGCTGGTAGTGCGCCCGGATGGCGAGGCTACCCGAGTCGGGGTCGGGAATGTCGAGTAGTTCGAGCAGGTTAGGGTAGCTGAGATGGCCTTCGGGGAGCCCAGGTACAGGCGCAATCCATATCCCGGTCTCGTTGAACGCCTTCAGGTGCAGGTCAGTGGCCGGGTCGGCGATGGTCGGCACGAGCGAGACGCCATCGCAGCCAACGGAGGGCGCGTCGAGCAGTTCGAGCAGGGTTGGCATGATGTCGACGCTGCGTACGACCTGGTCGATGCGCTGCCCACGCGCTTGCTTGGTGTCAACGACGACCAGCGGTACTCGCGCACTGAAGTCGCCGAGCGCCGAGTTGCCCTGTCCCCAGGTGCCATGCTCGAAGAACTCCATGCCGTGGTCACTGTAGAGGACGATGACGGTGTTCTCGGCGAGCCCGCTGGCCTCGATCTGTCGCATCAGACGTCCGACCTCGTCGTCGAACTGTGCGACGCAACCGTCATAGAGGTCGAGGATCTGGTCGAGGTCGAACTCCTCACGAGGTTCGCCCTGACGGCGGATGATCTCGAACGGCTCGGTCAGGCGAGCCATGGCAAATTTCGATGCGCCGGAATAGGCTGGGTCGGAGAACCGCGTGTAGTAGGGGTGCTCGGACGCGAACGGCGGGTGGGTGGTGGAGTAGAAGATGTTGAGCAGGAAGGGTTCGCTGGTGTTGGCAAGCCTCGTCAGAGTGCGGCGCGCACGGCGGCCGAGCATGCCGGTCTGGGGAACGCCGCCAAGGTAGTGGATCTCGGGAAGCAACTGACGGCCGAGGCGGTTGTGCAGGAACAGTGACAGAAACAGTCGAATGTCCTTTGGACCCTGGCGGACCAGATACTTCAGGTTCCATTGGTCGGCGGGCAGGTCCGTGATGTCGAAGCCGAAGTCGAACTTGCCCAGGTCGGCCCCGCACCAATCCGAGACCGCCGCGGTGCGATATCCGAGGGCTCGCAACACGTTGGGCAGTGTCTTGTCCTTGAGTCGCGTCTCGGCCTCCGTAACATAGTTGTCGCGTACGCCATGGTGGTGGGGCCAGGTCCCCGTGAACAGGGAGATCAGGCTGGGGGCGGTGCGGGCGCAGGGAACGTAACAGGCGCTGAACAGCGCCCCCTGTGCGGCGAGCGCGTCGATGTGGGGCGTGATCGAGACTCCGTCGCGCTGTGCGCCGATGCGGTCTGCACGCAGGGTGTCGCTGCCGATCATCACCACGTTTCGTCGCCCGCTTGACGCCGTCGTGCGCGCGTGAGCGCCGTCCGGCTCCCAGATTGCATAGAGCAGAAGTGCGATGTAGCCGCATGCGGCGAGCAGCAGGGTGCCGGCGTCGGCCGCACTGTCCTGGTGGTAGCGCAGCACGGCAAGCGCGCTTACCAAGGCGATGCCGGAAAACAGCACGATGCGGGCGATCAGGTCCAGGCCGCGGCGGGACAGTGCTCGCCACAGGCGATGGATGCGCACGGTGCGGTACTGCCAGGACGCGATGACCAGCCCTGGGTTCAGCGAAAGTGCCCGGCAGCCGGCATACACTGTCGCGAGCGCAAGGGTCAGCGCGCCCCCGGCTGCGGTCGACCACAGTGGCGGTTCGCGCCCCATGGCTTCGGCCGCGCTGATCCAGAGCGCCGCGCCGGGGAAAGCCCAGAATGCCGCAACACAAAGTGACGCAAATGCCAGGCGTGCGAGCGCGAAGACGATGTAGTTGCGGTAGCGGTTGACGATCTCGTCGCGCAGCCCGGGGCCGGTGCGCGAGAAATCGCGCACCGACTTGACCACGAGCAGCGCTGCAGTGAAGGCACCAACGAGTCCGGATGCGAATGCAGCCTCGCCCAGCCAGTCCCGCCCCAGCATCGCCGCCAGGGCGAGCGCGGTGGCGGCGATCGCCAACAGGCTGGCCGACAGGTATTCGGCACCGAGCATCGGCAGCGCCGCCCGTTTGCGCCGCCGCCGGTGCTGGTCGCGGATGCCCGAGATCTCGCCCAGCGCGGACGACAGCCGGACCAAGTAGAAGCGGCGTGCCTGCAGACGCCACGACAGCGCGAGACCGGCGGCGTAGCCTGCGGCCTTGCGCCACATGTAGCGCGGTACGCGTTCGAATTCCGCACGGACGCGCGTGACCGACTGCGAACGCTGGAAACCCTTGCGCGCCACATACGAGAGGGTCAGCCGCTCGCTGTCCACATAGTGGTACTGGAGGATTGCGGGCACGTAATGCAGACGCGTACCGTTGCGCAGTGCGCGCAGGATCCAGTCTGCGTCCTCCGAGCCGCCAAGGTCGTGCCCGGTAGGGCCGAGTTCGATTGCGAACGGGCCAGTCCGTGCGATCACCGCCAGGCGTGCGACCAGATTGCCTCCGCCGGGGATGGGGCCGTCGACATCGATTGCGAAGTCATCCTGGCCCTGGTCGTAGCGCGGTACGGGTAACGGGTAGATTCGGTAGGGGCCCTCGTCGTGCACCCAGGCGGGCTCGGTGCCGTCCCAGTCGGGGACGATACGGCCACAGAAGAGGTCGGCCTCCGGCCAACTGCTTGCTGCTCCGGTGATCGCCTCCAGATAGCTCGCGTCCACCCGGTGGTCGTCGTCCACAAAGGCCACCAGTTCGTCCTCGAGCAGAGGGAGCGCACGGTTCAGCGCGTGAGACTTGCCTGGCGTAGGCTCCGCGACCCAGGTGAGCGGCAGGCCGCCGTCGGGGTGTGCGCCGCGAGCCGTCAGAAACGCATGCGTGCCATCAGAGCAGGCGTTGGCGACCACGAACAGGCGGATCCGCCATCCCGCGGGCTGTGCTGCGCCATCCAGCGATGCGATGACGCGAGAGAGCAGATCCACCCTGTTGTGGGTGCAGATCAGGATGGTGAGGGTGTTCGGCGCGGGGCGTTCAGGTTTCACAGTCTCGCTCCGGTGATCAAGGCCAGGGTGATCCCCGCCACCAGTCTCCCATGGCTCAGGGGGGCGAGCATGAGGGCGCGTGCAAGATCGGCGAGTGCTGCGCCACGATCTCCCTCGCGGCACGCCCACTTGGCGTAGTCGCACAAGGTGCCTGCGTAGAGTGCGCGCCAGTAGGCGCCGCGCTTGTTGGCTGGCAGGAGGTGGCGGTTCTTGCGCGTCATCGCCAGTGCGCCCGCGCGCATTCGCTTGCGGTTCCGGCTGACGCTGCCCGGACGCTTGAGGACCACCACCAGGGCTTCGGGAATGCATGCAAAGCCGCCACGTGCAGCGAGGCGGATCCACAGGTCTGTATCCTCCGCACCGAACAGGGTCTCGTCGAAGCCGCCGAGCGCTTGTACGAGTTCGCGCCGCGCCAGCACCGATGAGGCGCCGCCAGCAATCAGCGCGTGGGCGGCGAAGACCTCGGTGACCGAGGCGGTGCCATTGCCCTGGCAGGCCCAGGCGCCGACCACCTGACCGTCGGGAGCCTCGAGGGTTGCGGTGGCCGCGCAGAACGCAAGTTCGGGCCGGTTGTCCAGTAGCGCGACCTGGCGCTCGAGCTTGGCTGGCAACCAGCGATCGTCCGCATCAAGGAAGGCGAGGTAGCGTCCGCGTGCGTTGCGGATGCCGGCATTGCGCGCACTGCTCATGCCGCCGTTCGGCTGTGATACGACAAGCAGCGCATCGCCGTAGCTGCGCAGGATCTCGGACGTGTCGTCGGTGCTGCCGTCGTCGACGACGATCAACTCGAAGTCCGGGAAGCTCTGCGCCAGCACGCTGTCGATCGCGTGCCGGATGCACCACGCCGCATTGAAGGCAGGGATGACGACGCTGACCGTCGGTTCAGTCGTCGATTGCATAGCCCAGTTCGCACATGAGTGGAGCGATGGTCGGCAGGATGCGCTCGATCGCCCGAGGGTTGCTCTCCTTCCACTTCTGCCTCTTCGGCGCACCCTTCACGATGCTCGTCGGACGCCCGGAGAGGTTGGCGCAATGCGCTTGCATGCGTGCATCGAAGGGCAGGTCCAGGCGCTCGAACACGGAGCGGAACATCTCGACCGGGTGCTCGAAGATATCCTCGTAGCGCACCTGTACCCACTGCGCAGCCGGCACGTCGCGTGCCGCATCGAGGGCGAGCCGGTTGGCACTGAGCCACTGGAATGCGCAAACCTCCTCGAGGCTGGCCTGGTTGTAGTCACGCCAGCCGGGCGGGAGGAAGAAATGCCATTCGCTGAACTCTCCATCATTGATCGCTACAGGCACGGGTGAGGGGCCGAAGAACTTCTCCAGGCCGAAACCGCCGTCGCTGCGGCCCAGGCGCCAGCCGTCGATCATCGAGCTGATGTTGTCGCGCCCGTCACGGTGGATGAACACGAACCTTGCCTGCGGGAAGAGCTTGTGCAGGTAGCCCACGCGCAGCGTGTTGATGCAGGTCTTGTCGAGCACCGGGCCGGCACCGAGGCGGGCGTAGAAGTAGGCGAGCGCACGTTGGCGGTGCTCGGGGTCGGCCTGCTCGGGGCCTGCCGCCTCCGAGATCCAGCCGTTGTTATTCGGCCCGTAGAGTCCGTTCCAGAACTGCGGCAGCTCATAGTCGAAGTGCAGGAAGTGCCCGCCCGCCGCGAGCGTCTCGAAGGTGATGGTGGTGCCCGAGCGCGAGCAGCCGATTACGAAGACCGGATCGGGCATGTCCGGGTGTGCGAGCGCGTAGTAATGCTCCCTGGCACGCCAGCGCAGCCATTGCACGTTCTTGGCGCGGATCTCGGGGTCGAGCAGTTTGTGCAGGTGGGGAAGCCTGAGTGAGGGCATCGGGGCAGGTTCGATCAGGTGTACGGGGTGGGCGGGGGTGACGACTCAGCCGCGGTCGCGTATCCAGCCGAGAAGGAAGCCGCAGAAATAGGCTGCGTTCATCTCGAGCCGCAGCGATTGGTCAGCGCCTGAGCCCAGCCTGCGCCCGACTGCGCGACCGACTGCACGCAGCCATTGGGCGAACAGGTAAGGGGGGGGGATGCGCCGGCCGCTTCCGCGCTTGGCCGCGCCTTCGCTGCGCCCCTGGCGGAAATGCAGGTCGAGGAAGTAGCCGCGGCGCAGCTTGGGCGTCTGGATGCGGTGGTGAATGATCGCCTCCGGCACCCAGCGCACCCGGCAGCCGTGTGCCAGCAGGCGGCGGTAGATCTCGGTGTCCTCGCCGCCGATGTTTGCCTTGCCCATGCGCCCGAGACGGGCGTCAAAGTCTCCGATGGTGCCAAACACGTTGCGACGGAAGGCGAAATTGCCGCCGAAGATCGGTGTGCCGGGAGCATCCAGCCAGCGCGCCGCGCCATGGTCGAGCTTGCCGAGGAAGCCGAGCAACTCGTCCTGCAGCCAAGGCGGGCGCACGCCGTCCTCGAAGAACACCTCTATGCGGCCGCCGAGTGCATCCGGCCGCCACTCCTGCATTGCGCGTTCGTAGGCGCACAGCCAGTCCGGGTCGGGGGTTTCGTCGTCGTCCATGAACAGCAGGTACTCACCGCGTGCCTCGCGCAGTGCCCGATTGCGCGCGTTCGAGAGCCCGAGGCGCTCTTCGCGCACGACCCGCACAGCGATACCGGCAGGATGCCAGCCGTTGTCTGCGAGAAGCAACGGTGTGCCGTCCGTGCTGCCATTGTCGATGACGAGCATTTCCCATGGCTGCTCGGTAGGATGCAGCTCGGCGAGGGTCTTGAGCGTGCGCTCCAGGCGGTCCGCATGGTTATGGGTGCACAGCGCGACCGTGATGAAGGGGAGGGAAGGGTGCATGATCGCGGGTCAGTGTCGAATGCCGAGCCGGGCCAGGACCCTGTCGGCGTTGTAACGCCATGCAGCGATGAGGCGGCCATCGTTGCTGCCGAGTGTGATCTTGCGGCACAGCATCGCTGGCGTGTCGGTGCCGAACACGTCGAGTCGGCGGAGACGGAAGCGATGGACGTCGGGACGGTTGAATCCGGGCTGAACTGAAAACGCAGCACGGTAGCCGGCACGTTGCGCCTGCTCCAGCACGCGCTCGTCGTAGCGCCCATACGGGTAGGCAAGGTAGTCGACCGGCTCGCCGAGCAGCGTTTCCAGGTCGTGGCGGGCACCGGCGAGTTGGGCCTGCAAGGCGCCGTCGTCGAGTGTTGGAAGGTCGGCATGGTCGCGCGTATGGGAGTGGAAACTGAAGCCCTGAGCGCGCAGCGCGAGGATCTGTTCGCGATCCATCAGCGGGTAGGTATGGCCGTCCGGGTTGTGTTTCTCGCACCAGGCGTCGCGTTCGCCGATCAGGCCGCTGACGAGGAACACCGTTGCCGGCCATTCGAGCCTGCGCAGCACCGGGGCCGCGTGCTCATGCACGCCGGCGAAACCGTCGTCGAAAGTGAGCAGGAACGCCCCCTGCGGGAGGTCGCGCGTGCCGTCCAGCCAGGCAAAGAAGTCCTCTATCGAGACCGCCTTCCATCCGGCGCGTGCAAGCGCCTCCATTTGCGCAGCGAAGGTCTCCGGGCTCACGCAATACTTGCGCTCCCAGTCGTTGTGTGCGGCGCCGATGCGGTGGTACATCAGGACCGGGACGCGTTGGGCGGGGGACGTCATGGTCGTGTTCAGCATGGGGGATGTGCGGGGTTGGAGTCTGGAGCGATGCCGAGGCGGGCATCGATCACGGCGAGTGCATCGGGTGCTGCGAGCTCATCGAACTTGAGCCCGAACGGTGCGCCCGAGCGCAGTGCTTGTTCGACCTCGTCGGTGTCGATCGTGGCGCCGCTGGCAGCATGCAGCTTAGGCCATTTGATGTAGCGCAGCACGTCATTGCAGATGCGCAGTTCCTTGTCGTTGGCCAGGATCGAAACGAAGAACGATTCGTCCGGATGCAACGCCCTGCGCGAGTATTGCGTCCACTCCGGATGGGCGTCGACGAATTCCAGGGTGCGCATGAGGGCGCGCCGGTTGAGGTTGAGAGTCTGCCGCCCCCCGCACAGCAGGAAGTCCTTGCCTATCGGGCGCTTCAGCCTGCGGATGCCGAAACGGGTCGGGGCTCTGCGTGGCAGGGGAATGATGCGGAACAGCGGCTGGGCTTTGTTGAAGACCTCCCGGCTACGTTCGAGCAGCCGCTGGAGGGTTTGTGGTACGCGGTGCATGTAGGGAAAGCGTGGCAGCCGATAGTAGGCGAACAGATAACGGCGCTCGGCCGTGCCCGGCGGCCACTGCACCGGATCGAAGGCATCGAAATGGTGGATGAAGACGTCGTACTCCGAGCGCTGCAGAAAGGCCTCGAACTCGGAGAGCGGCTGCAGGGGATATGTGAGTCCGGTCAGCGTGCAGCACCAGTCAAAGTTGAGATTGGCGGCACACCAGCGCAAGCCATGCAGGTATTGCTCCACCTGCGAGAAGGCGCCCCACTCGCCGCGCACCGGATCAGGGATGAAGTGGATCCCGGCGATGCCCTCGAACATGCTCTGGTCGAGCGCTTCGCCACCTGGGTCATGGTGGATCGCGATCAGTGCGTTCGGGCTCAGTTGCCGGATAGCGCGTGCCAGGCGCACGATCTGCCGCGGCCGTTCGTGCGTGAAGATCAGATAAAGCGTTGGATCCGCGCTCAAGAGTTGCCTCCTGCAAGACGTACGATATGTCGAAACAGCGGGGCAGGAAGGGCGGCAGGCAGGATGTACTTGAGGTCGCTCGCTTGCCATGCGCCTTCACTCCATGCCGCCCGGAACAGTGCCTGCGCGTCGCCGAGGTCGCGCCGCCAGTAGGCGCGATAGGCCTCGCGGCGCAGGTAGCCTTGGGTGAGGTCGGCGAGTTTGGCCACCGGGATGTGGGAGACACGGTCGGGGTGTGCAGCGATGAAGTCGCGCCGCACCCGCAGGGCGTCGAGGACCTGCTTCCAGCGCGTCTTGGAGATCTGCCCGCCGCTGTGCCAGCGGTAGAACGCCATCACTTCGGGTACGCGCACGATCTTCTGCGTGTGCGCATAGAGGCGGAGCCAGAGGTCGTAGTCCATTGCCGAGAAGCAGCGCTCCGAGAAGCCGCCGACCGCATCGATCGCGGCCCTGCGCACGAGTGCGGCGTGGATCGGCCATGGGCAGGTGCGCAGGAACTCGGCCGCAGTGTCCAGACTTGCGTAGTCGGGGGGAACATGCGGTGCCGTCCCCGGAGCGCCTTCGCCGACATTCTGCCAGCCGCAGTAGGCGATGTCCGCCGCAGCCTCGTCGAGGGCGGCGGCAAGCTTTGCGAGGCAGTCGGGGCTAAGGTAGTCGTCGGCGTCCAGAAACGCGATCAGGCTTCCCTTGGCCTGGCGCAGGCCAAGGTTGCGCGCGGGGTAGGGGCCCTTGCGGTTCTGCTCCAATACCCGCATGCGCTGACCATGAGTCGTTGCCAGCGCTTGAAGAATTTCCCTGCTCGCATCCGTTGATCCGTCGTCGATCACGATCAGTTCGACGTTGCCGTGTGTTTGTCCCATCACGCACTCCACCGCCTCCTGCACGAAGGGCGCGGCGTTGTAGCAAGGCATGACCACGCTGATGCAGGCGCGGGCGGCGGACGGGAGCGGAGCGGATGTCGTTTCCATGGGGGCGGACAATAGGGGCGTGAACGGTTTCAGGGCTCAGTTGCGCAGCAGTGCCTTGCCTGACGGGTGGCGGCTCAGCAGCGTGAAGGCCCAGCGCCGGCTGTCCGACATGCGCGCTTGCCGGAGTGCGGGGACGGACTTCCATGCGTCCAGCCCGGGGTGGTGGCGCAGCCAACGCCAGGTGGGAACGACGAAGCCGCTCTTGGGGCGGTTCAGTATCTCGGTGGGCAGACCGCAGGACAGTGTGCGCGGGAGCGCGCTCTTGCCCGGGCCGAGGCGTCCGCTTGCAGCCAGGCCCAGCAGGCTCTCGCTGAGCACATGGTCGACCAGTGGCACACGGATCTCGAGCGAGTGCGACATGCTGACCCAGTCGGTGTCACGCAGCAACTGGTTGCGCATGTAGCGGACCGACTCCAGGCAGGCGACCTGGCCGAAGTCATTGAGGCCGGTGTGTGCTTCGGCGTAAGCGGCGTCGTGCTCGGCGAGGGCGCGCAGACCCTCGCGCAGAATGTCCGTGCCGAGTATGCCCTCCAGCTCCCAGGGCATGAAGACCCCCTTGGACAGTTGGTAGGCCCCCTCGGGCGTGGTGCCGAATTCGGGTATCCCCGCGGCATTGGCTGACCAGCCTAGCCTGGCTCCGAGCAAGCGGTGCATGCTGCGGTAGAGCTTGGGGGCGTGCCGCCACGGGCTGCCTTGCGCGCTCGCGCGCAGTCTTGGAACCTCTGTGAAGCTTGCGTAGCCTCCCAGTAGTTCGTCTCCACCAAGCCCTGACAGCGCAACCTTGAGACCCGCTTGTTGCGCGGCACGGCTGACGAACCAAGTGTTGATTCCGTCGATGGTCGGTTGGTCCATGGCGGTGAAGAAGCGGTCGAGTTCTTCCTCTTGCTCGCCCGCTGAAAGCACGATGCAGGTGTGGTCGACGTCCAGGTGGCGGGCGATCAGGCTCGCGGCCGGGCACTCGTCGTGTTGCGTGCCTTGCAGGTCGTCAAAGGTCAAGGTGAGCGTGCGCAGGCGGGCAGATGAGGCCTCGCGGGCGAGGCCGACCAGGGTCGAGGAGTCGAGCCCGGCGGACAGGAAGGCCCCTACTGGCACATCGGCAAGCAAGTGGGCACGCACGCTGTCGAGGAGCTGTTCGCGCATGAAGGCCGTTTCGCTGCCAAGGGGGATCGAGGCCGCCGCTTTGAGCGATCGCTCCATGGCTGCAGACAGGGTCCAGTAGCGCACTGGTGCGGCGGCGCCCCTATCGGTCACGAGCAGTGTGGAGCCTGCCGGTAGCAGACGGACTCCGCGGTAGAGCGTGAATGGTTCCGGAACGGAGCCCCACAGCAGCATGCCGACCGCCCCTGCTGGCTCGGGGCGCTTGTCGATGCCATCGCCGGCCAGCAAGGCCGAGACCTGCGATGCGAAGCGCAGCGTACCGCCGTCGTCGGCGTAATAGAGTGGTTTGATGCCGTGGGGGTCGCGCGCGAGCAGCAAGCTGCGCGCCTGCGCATCCCACAGCGCGAAGGCGAACATGCCGCGCAGACGCCCAACCATCGCCGGACCCTGGCGGCGGTAAAGGTGCAGCAATACCTCGGTGTCCGAGTGTGAGTCGAAACGCACGCCGTCGCGCTCGAGCTCGCTGCGTAGCTCAGGGTAGTTGTAGATCTCGCCGTTGAAGCTGACGACCGTGAGGCCGTCGGCGGTCTGCATCGGCTGGGCGCCCGCAGGGCTGAGGTCGATGATGGCCAGGCGCCGGTGCGCGAGTCCGACCCGGCCGTTGTCGGCGATCCAAACCCCAGCGCCGTCGGGACCGCGCGCGGTCATCGTTTCGCGCACGCGCAGCAGCTCGTCCCGGTCTACCGCAGCCGCGCTTGGGCGATAGGCGAAGATGCCGTTGATGCCGCACACGTCAGCGCTGCTCCGTGAGGACGTCGCGGACGACACTCAGGTAGCCGTGGCCGAAACGTTGGTCGGGTTCGAGATAGTTGCCCTCAGCCCATTCGTTCCACGCCTTGATGAACACGATGCGCTGTTCGCTCGGGTATTCCTGCACCAGGTCGACACCGCGGCGCAGGACGGTCTTGAACAACGCCGGTGTCGACCCATGCAACACCAGGCCGTTCAGGCCGGAGCGCGGGGTGTTGTCCCAGTTGGGCAGCACGGTCGGATATTCGACGAAGTCAGGCAGGCGAGAGCGGGTCAGTCCGCTCATGATGCGCTCATAGTCGAGGACGGTGAGTTTGTACTTGCCGCGCGCCATGCGCATGCGCGCCTTGAGCGCGGGGTAGCGCCATGGGATGCTGCCGCTCTTGGACGGCAGCGGTTGCCAGGTCGAGGCGTCCATGCCGAAGCTGGACGGATCCACCGGGGAGCCAAGGTAGTTGACCGCTACGAGGTGCAGGCCGGGCAAGCCCGACTGTGCGGCGAGCTGGCGCCAGTAGTCCATCACCTGTGCGACGTCGGGGATATCCGGCGGGTTGTAGATCAGGAACATCGGCTTGCCATCGACGCGGATGTAGCGCGGGTCGTTGAATGCCGCCAAGAGCCATTCGAAGTGACGGCGGTGGTCCTCCATGCCCGGATAGGTCTGCTCGATCAGCATACGGTCGGCGACGCCCTGCCAGATGTTGCTCCAGCTGTGGTTGGCCCAGCACAGACAGAATGGGAGGTCCGGCTCGCCACTGGCGATGATCTCGTTGACCGGGCGCTCCAGGATGCGTCGTCCGCCAAACCAGTAGTGGTAGTAGCAGAAGCCCTCGATGCCGTAGGCGCGAGCGAGCTCGGCCTGGGCATGGCGTGCCTCTGGCAGGCGCAGGTCGTAGTAGCCGAGGTCGGCAGGCAGGTGCGGCTGGTAATGCCCAGGGTAAAGGGGCTTGGCCTTGGCCGTGTTCGTCCACTCGGTGAAGCCCTTACCCCACCACTCGTCGTTCTCGGGAGTCGGGTGGTACTGAGGCAAGTGAAAGGCGATTGCGCGTGCGTTGCTCATTGGGGCTGGGGAGGTGTCAAGAATGGGTTCGAGGGGGCGATGTTGGCCGTGCTGCCGATCGTGCGGGCAGTCGGCGCTGACAAGGCGCGCAGGAGTGCCCAGTTGCGAGCAGCGATTGTTTGCTCAGGCAGGGATACGCCGCTGTCCGGCCCACGCTCGAAGGCGATCGTCAGGGCGGTCGTGGCCGTATTGACGACGAGGAGGCTGGCTTCGTCCCGATTGCCAAGGTTGATCACCCACAGGCGTTCGTCCGTGGCGGATGGCGTGGGCGTGACGAGATGGGGCGGCAGGATCTCACCGTTGCCACCAAGCAGTGATGGTGGCAGCCCGAGGCCGGCATCGTGCAGGTGCAGTACGGCGTCAGCCAGCAAGGCGTGGTCGCTGTCCGCATTCGTGCGCAGGCAGCGACGGTACAGCCCCTCGGCCCAGAATGCCAGGGAGTCCTTGCTCGCTTCGCTTTCCTTCCAGAGCAGGGGGACACGGCTGGTGACGCCGAAATGAACCAGCCCGTCGCTGATCGCTGTCCATTGCGGATCCTTTGCGTCCACCCCCGGGCATGCCAGCAAACGCTCGAAATCCATCAGGTGTACGCCATGGTAGCGATGTACGAAATCAGCCTGGCCGAGGCTGCGCTCAATATATCCGTCGGGCATCGCCAGGCGTGGAAAGCGGCGACGGATGAGGTGCCAGCGCGGGATCACGTACTTCCAGCCGAAGCGCTTGAGCGCACGTGCGCCGAGAGACAAGCGCGCCTGTTCCGCTTTCGGCAGCAGTGACAGCTTGATGATCGAGAGCAGGCGGCGGAACAGCCATTCGGCAGGGCGTGCGGACATCACTGTGCGCAGGCTGCCTTCGGCGGATTTGAAGAGCGCGTCGTAAGTCGCGTCGTCGCACACCGTGCCATGGCGCGCAAGTGCGAGCATGCAGTCGAGATGCGTATTGAGGATGAGCAGGTTGGTAGTCGACTTGCCCAACCATTGTCCGCGCTCCCAGTTCAGGGGGTAGTGCCGCATGCCCTCTTCGGACTGTTCGAGAGAGTCGTGCAGGAACCATGGGCCGGCTGCGGTCTGGTCAACCTGTGTGGATATGAAATTCGCGATCCGTTTCAATGCATCGGCGATGGCTGGTTCCGGGGCAATCTCGAACTCGCTCGCCAGCAACTGCACGGCGCCGTTGATCAGGCGATTGTGACTCTCGTACTCGTCCGTCCATTCACCGTGCCGAAAGCTGCCATCTGCCTCCTGCCTGGCGAGCAAGGCGAGGACGATCTGGCGTCGTAGCAGGCGGTAGAGCCGCTTGCCGGTACTGCGCCCGAGTGCGCAGGCGATCATGTGAAGCGACAGGGCGTCGAGTTCGTCGCAGATCTTGAGCTTCTTTGGCCAAGCCCAGCATGCGCCATACACCTTGCCGTGCACCAGGTGGGAGTAGAAGTCGGCAGCGCTCCGTGTGGCGCTGTGCGAAGCGTAGATGAAGAACGGCTTGCGCTCGAGCGTGCTCGCGGTGCAGAACTCCATGTCTGCGGTGTGCTCGGCCGACGGTTGCAGTCGCCATACGACGAAATCCAGGGACTGCTCGTCCGGCAGCCGATAAGCCGCCGAAGCACCACTGTCGTTCATGACGAAGTCGGTCAGCGTGGCATCGGCTTCGGCCGTGATACGGCCGAAGCCGTCCAGAGTGCGTAATGCGGGCAGGCGCGGTAGCCAGAATACGGCTTTGTCCTGAGTCTCCGGTTCCAGCAGCCAGCCACCAACACCGCCGCAGCGGCGCAGGAGGTGCTTGCCACCGAGAAAGATACGGAGCTCGTCGCCGCCGGCGGATGGGTGGGCGCGTACAAATAGGCAACTCGCCCCGTCGAGCGGGAAGTCGTCACGCACGAACTCAATTCCATCACATGACCAGATGTGGCGGCTGGCTCCTTGTAGCGCCACCGTGGGAGCGCTTGTGGTGGTCTCGAAACCTTGGGTGAGATCCAGTGACTTCATCATGCCTTAGCGCGCGAGGCGAAGAGTTCGGCGCCAACGCAGGCTCTCGTCTGCAAGCGCGTTGAGGGGAATGAACAGGAACGCCGCTGCGTAGGCCAGCCCGGCGGAGCCTCCGACAATCAGCATGTAGAGGGCCGGCTGGGTGTCACGCCAACCGGTAGGCAGGATGGCATGGCCCACTGCGAGCATGCCGAGGAACAGCAGATTGAGCTTCAGACCCGGTGCGAGCGCATTGACAAGGTGGGCGAAGGAGCTCTGGAAGCATCGCGTGGCCAGGTAGTACATGACCGGGGTCGAGTACGCGATTCCAGCAAAAATGCCCCAGGCTGCACCGACGAGACCCCATGCCTGGAGCCCGTAGTAGCATGCCGCGGCCACGAGCAGCCCCTGGCTCGCGTGGATCCATACTTCCCTGCCCAGGCGGTTCATGGCGGCAAGGACTGCGCCGCAGGGGTGGCCAATACAGATCAGCAGGCCGGCGAGGGAGACGATGCGCAAGGGGTCGGCCGAAGGTAGCCATTTTTCGCCGTAGACGAAGTGCATGAAGGGCTCGGCCATCCAGGCCAGGCCGATATAGATCGGCAGGGTGTAGACGACCATCAGCATGATCATGCGGTAAAAGAGGTACCTGACCTCGTCCGGACGGTCCTGAGCCTTTGCCATCGCACGAAACACGGCTTCGTATACCGCTCCGCTGACGGTCGAGAATGGCAGCCAGGCCAGGCTTTCGCCCTTGTTGAAGAGGCCGACCGCGGAAGGGCCTGAGACGCGACTGATAATGGCGTTGCTCGCCTGCTTGGTGAAGTACGAGGCAAGGTCATTGAGGGAGACCTTGATGCCATAAGCCCCCAGCCGTCTTGCCACTGCCATGTCGACGCTCAATTGCGGACGACGATCGCTGACGCGGTCAAGCAGTACAAGCGTGATGAGGCTACCCAGAATCCCCGACAGGATCAGGCTCCACGGACCTGCGCCCACAATGGCAAGCCAGATGCTCGCCAGTCCCGTGAGGACGCCCACCACAAGGCCGATCAGGGAGCGCTCCTTGAAGCGCATCTCACGATGCAGTGCGCTCGCGCGCGTATTGACGAAGGGGCGCAACAGGAAGCTGATTGCCGAGACACGCACCAGGTCCGTGTACAACGGGTTTCCGAAGGTGGTGGCAAACCAGGGGGCGGCGAAATAGAACGCAATGAAGATGAGGGCGCCAACCGCCAACTGCGCCGTGAATACGACATCGAAATCCCGCGCGCTCGCATCCTTCGACTGGACCAGTGCCTGTCCCATCCCTCCGCCACTGAGGAGTCCCACGAAGCCGGTAAAGATCTGGATCGTGACGATGAAGCCGAAGTCCTCGGGGACGAGCAGGCGTGCAAGCGCGATCCCGAATGCGAACTGCAGGATCTGCGTACCCAAGCTGCCAGTGATCAGCCACTTGATCCCGGCCCGGATCGAGTTTGCGGCGCTCATGAGGCCAGAAGCATGTTGCGAGGTGAATGGTTCGGGAGGAGCATGCAGTTTCGGTATCGTGGTTGTTCAGCGCCAATGACAGTGCGAGCGCGCATATGCCCGCAGGCGCCTTCGGCATGCAGATGTGCCGCTGGGGTTGAGATCATCGACTGCGCTCTTCGGTGAGGACTCGCTTCCGGTGTCGTCCGCAACCGGTCTTGCCTGCGCGGCCGGCAAAAGCTGCGAATCGCTGCGGATCAATAAAGTGACGGACGCATGCAGGCAAGCGCCGCTTGAAGCGCCTGCATGCGACCGGATGGGGCTGCACGAGCTGCTCTACGGAGGTAATGCCATTCATGCAGGGCTCCGATGTTGCGGAGCGCATTGTGCCCGCATCGTCATGACGCAGCCGTGAATTATGGCATCACGGTTGCTGATGTCGAGCGTCTGCGCCGTAGAGGACGACCTTTCCGCCGTCATGACAGTGTGCCTGCCGCATGGCGTACGAGCACCTCCTCGAATGCAGCGACGGGTTGCTCGGCAAAGTGCTGCGTGATGCGCAGGTACGCGGCCTCTCCCATCGCATGCCTGGCGTCGGGGTCGGCAACGAGGCGCTCGACGGCCTCGGCCAGTTCGTGCGGGGATTCCGGGGCCACCAGACAGCCCGTGCGGCCGTCATCGATGATCTCCGGCAGGCCGCCGACGCGGGTCGCGATCACCGGCTTGCGGCAGGCGCCTGCCTCGATCGCGATCAGCCCCAGGGGCTCCTGCCAGCGTGACGGGACGACGACGATGTCGGAACTCGTGTAGACGTCTTCGACCCGCGTGATGTAGCCGAGGTAGCGGATGCGCGGATCGCCCCCGGCCATCCCCTGCACGTCGTGCTCGCTGTAGGCGCCAGGGAAGACCTTGGGGTCCCGGCACTCGCCGGCAATCAGGAAGACGAGATCGGGGGCCTTGATCAGGCGTGCCATGGCGATGAAGTCCTGCACGCCCTTGATGTCGCGGATCTGCCCGACAAAGCTCACCACGACTCGACCTGCTTCGATGCCTTGTGCTTCGCGTATCGAGCGGCCAAGGCGGAAGCGCTGCAAGTCGACGGGGTTGTGTACCACATGCTTGGGCAGGGCCGCAGGCACCGAGGCCTGGCCCACGAACCTGGACACCACGACTACGCCTCTTGCCCAGCGCACCACCGGGCTGATGGCTTCATTCACCACATGGAAATGGAGCAGGATCGGGATGCCAAGCAAACGTGCGGCGAGGGCTTCGGCCGATCGCCACGGGCGGTTATTGAAGTGAACCAGCCGCACCTTCTCGCGCCGGAAAAGCCTGATCGCGCGTACCAGGTTGCGTGCGAAGCCGAGCCGTTGACCAGGCTCAGTCGGACTGCCCCAGATGTGATGGCGCAGGCCGAGGCGGTTCAGTTCGGCGACGATGGGGCCGTCACGCGGCAGCAGCAGGATCGGTTCGATGCGGCTGCGGTCGATGTGGCGAAGATTCGTGTACAGCACACGGCTGGCGCCGCCCCAGTCGCCCGCACTGCCGGTCACGAAGCAGATCTTGATTTTCTCTTGTCGAGCCGGCATCACCGTGTCTTGTCGTCGGGCGGGACGAATGCTGCGTCGCGCATGGTTCGGAGCCGGGCGTCGAGCGTGGAAGACCACGCCGGCCCATGCAGATGTCCCGCGAGGTTAGACGAATGGTGTGGTGCAGGCGTGGAACGATTTCACGCCCCTGGCGTTGCCGGCAGGCTCAGCCGCCTGGCGTGAGGCGCGCCCTGCTGCGTTTGCTCCTGGCAGGTTGCCATGCTCCGCGCGCCACGCTTAACAGCATCGTGGCAATGAACACCGCCAGCGTCGCCGCATTGGCAATTGCGCCCGACTGGCGCAGTGCGAGGCTGTCGACCACGTCGCCGAACACGCGCAGGACGAGCGAGATGTGCAGCAGCGTCAGCGGCAGGTAGAAGGCCGCGTGGTAGGGAATCTTCACCTTCACCACCGCGGGGAAGATGATTGGTGCGTGGCCGAACACCATGGCAAACACGAAGCCCAGCGCTACGGCATGCATGGCGGCGTCGTAGAGCGCATGCCCAGGGGTGAAGCCGCCAGCCAGCCCGGCAATCGCCCCGGTGGCAAGCCACACATAGCCCGACAGCAGGCAGATCGCGATGAAGCGCGTGAGGCCTTGCTGACTCGCGTTGTGGCGGGCGATGTCGTAGCGCAGCAGCCATGCCGCCAGTGCGAGCAGGCCGGCGGCAAAGGCGATGCGCCCGTGCTCCGGTTCGACGGGCGTGAACAGCATGCCGCCGAGGACCAGGCACGAAAGGGCGATGAAGCTCGGTGCGGCGGCGCGGCGCACGGGCAGGAAACGCGTGAGCTCCAGGCGTTCGCCTGCGATGGTAACGACCAGGAAGGCCAGCCAGAATGGCACCGCCCCTTGCAGGTCGCCGTTGACGAACCACACCAGATTGCCCAGCAGCCAGCACACCGCACCCAGCGCAAGCATGACGGTGAAGAGCGCAAACTGACGCTGCATGACCTGAAAACTACCGAGCAGCAGCACCAGCGCCGCACCAACGAAGAGCGACTGCGGCACCCATAGCGGGGCGCCGGCGATGAGCAGTACGCCGCCTGTACCCGCGGCGGCTGGGCCGAGATAGGCCGACAGCCCGTCGAGCGCGACTGCGCGCTCCAGGCTGATGACGGTGCCGAAGAACGCGCAGATCATCAAGGCCGCATGCGTGCCGGCCTGGGTGGCAGCGATACTGGGAACGTCCACGCCCAGTCGGGCGAGTCCGGCGAGCACGCCCGTGAGCAGCGCCGCGAGACCGAGGATGAGCAGCGGGATGCGCGCCGGCGCCGGCAGTGCGGTCATCTGTTCCAGCCGAAGTGGTCGCGGGCGTCGGAGGCCATCATGTCTGGGCTCCACGGCGGCTCCCACACCACATCGACGCGAATATCGATCTCGGGCGGCAGCAGCGGATCGAGAACCGCGTCGATCTCGTCCAGGATCACGTCGGCCAACGGACATGCCGGCGAGGTCATGGTCATGTCGATGTGGACCGTTCCCGGTCCGCACTCGATGCGGTAGATGAGCCCCAGATCGACAATGTTCATTCCGACTTCGGGGTCGATCACCCGCCGCAGTGCGTGGCGGATGGCGTCAGGATCGGGCATGGCGGTCATTCGGCAGGTGCTTCATTGGACGCATCGAGCCACTATTGTACTTCCAGTTTCCCCGGGGCCGGCTGTCGAGAGCCCCCGTACGAGCAGCGCCAGCCGCGAGGGGGTGACGGCGATGCGGCTTGGGGGGGCGACGAGAAGCTCGCGGCTGGCGCCGCTCCTACAGCAAGCCCAACGCGCTTCGCCCCCCAGTGGGAGCGGCGCGAGCCGCGAGGGGGTGAAGGCGATGGGGCTTGGGCGGGACGACGAGAAGCTCGCGGCTGGCGCCGCTCCTACGGCACCCCGCTGCGGCCGACAATCCCCAGTGGGAGCGGCGC